>JALSHQ010000048.1 GCA_026982145.1 Gammaproteobacteria bacterium
GTGCGTGCCAAAGAGGCATGGTTACCGTGCGATGTCATGACCAGCGGTGAGACACTGCAGACAGTCGAGGCGGATACTAATGCGCTGGCGACGATCGTTTACACCTCGGGTACCTCCGGCCGCCCTAAGGGGGTGATGTTAAGTCACCGCAATATTTTGTGGAATGCGCATGCGGGACTAAAGGTTGTAGCGATCAATCCGGATGACCTCTTTCTCTCTTTTCTACCCCTGTCGCACATGTTTGAGCGAACGGCCGGTTACTACTTGCCGATGATGTGTGGCGCAACAATCGCCTATGCGCGCTCGATCGCCCTGCTGGGCGAAGACTTGGAAACGATCAAGCCGACAGTGCTAATTTCAGTGCCGCGTATTTTTGAGCGTGTGCAGGGCAAAGTCCTTGCGAAATTAGCGCAGCGCCCACCCCTTGCTCAAAAGTTATTTCGGTTGGCGATGCGGGTGGGTTGGAACCGTTTTAATTATAAGCAAGGGCGCGCTGGTTGGCAGCCGATGTTTATTTTGTGGCCGCTGCTGAAAAAATTGGTCGCCGATAAAGTGATGGAAAAACTGGGCGGAAGGATTCGTCTCACGGTCTGTGGTGGCGCACCACTTTCAGAAGGTGTGGCTAAAATGTTTATCGGGCTAGGGTTGCCCATGGTGCAAGGTTACGGCTTAACAGAGACCAGCCCGGTGATCAGCTGTAACCGTCTCGAGAAAAATGACCCAACTAGCGTGGGGCCACTGCTGGAGGGTGTTGAAGCAAAAATCACCGAGGAAGGCGAGCTAATTATTCGCAGCCCCGGCGTGATGCTCGGCTACTGGAACAACCCTGAAGGCACTGATGAAGTGATCAAGAAGGGTTGGTTTCATACCGGAGACAAAGCAGAGATTCGCAACGGGGCGCTTTATATTACCGGCCGCTTAAAAGATATCATAGTGCTCTCTAATGGTGAAAAGGTGCCGCCATCAGACATGGAGCTGGCGATTACGCAAGACCCACTATTCGAACAGGTGATGGTCATTGGTGAGGGGCGACCTTACCTTGTTGCGCTGCTGGTGCTTGACGCTCAGCAGTGGCCGCTGTTTGCAAAGCAGCACGGCGTTGCAGATGAAGAAGCACTCTTGCAGGCCGCAACCGTTGAGAAAGCACTGGTAAAACGCGTTGCTTTAATGCTGCGGGACTTCCCCGGTTATGCACAGGTGCGCCGTGTTTGTGTCAAGCTTGAGCCGTGGTCAGTTGAAAATGAGATGCAGACCCCCACATTAAAATTGAAGCGTCACAAAATTCTCGAGCATCAGGCTGATGATGTTGCGCGCATGTACGAGGGGCACTAATGAACACTGCACCATGCGAACAGCTCCCGCCAGATAAACAACCCACGACTCGCTTGGTTGCCCGCCCCGCCGACACTAACGCTGCCGGTGATATCTTCGGCGGCTGGATCATGTCGCAAGTCGATATTGCTGGCAGCATTGCGGCATACCGCCGCGCTAAAGGGCGTGTCGTGACGGTTGCAGTTAACGAATTTCAGTTCCATAAGCCTGTATTTGTAGGGGATCTCATTAGCTGCTACGCAGAGGTCACTCGCGTGGGGCGCACCTCAATCACTGTTAATGTTGAGGTTTACGCTGAACGCCACTGTGTGGGCGGTGATGACGCGGTTATCAAAGTTACCGAAGCCACACTGACATTCGTCGCCGTGTGTGAGAACCGACAGCCACGCATCGTGCCGTCATAACAGATGGCTTTAGAAATGCGCAGCAACATAATGGAGGCCGGGTGAAATTATCTCTGTTATTAGCCTTGATGTTATTACTGCCGATGCAGGCACACTCATTTTACAAGTGCATTGATAAAGCGGGTGGCGTGACATATCAAAAAATTCCGTGTAGCCACACTTCAGCGCAAAATAAAATGCATGTTTTTGTAGCGCCAGCACCGGACGTCGCGCTGGGCAATGAGGTGCCAGATGATGAGCTTGAAGGGAGCGAACCTACCCTCTCGATTAAGGATGAACTGGCGGCTATCTTGGCATCATTAACCCCAGTGAAGGGTGCAGTAGCGGACTATTATAAATCCAATAATCAGTGGCCTGAGCATCTGGCTGATGTTGGGATGAATGAAGCTGAAATGAGCAGCAGCTATATTGACTCAGTTTCGCTGGCCGGTAACGGAAGGGTCTTGGCACGTTTGAAACGGGGTTTTGGCACAAACAAAAAGTTGATCATTGAGCCGAGGAGCGTGATGGGCGGCACCAGCTTTGAGTGGAAATGTTTTGCTAACTTTCCCGCGAAGGTACTCGCCTCAGAGAATAAGCCGTGGTGCAGCTCAAGAGCGATCAATTAAAGATCGTTCGCGGCATGTTAAGGAGTCTTTTTGTAGAACACCTTAATGATGCGTGAAAAGGTTTCATCCAGAGGCGCTTCTATCGAAAGTGCCTTGCCACTTAACGGGTGGTTAAAGTTAAGCTTTACCGCATGTAGCAGCAAACGGTGGCAATCTAGCACTTGGCGGAATAGCTGGTTATGCTTGCCATCGCCGTGGGTGGTGTCCCCCACTATCGGGTGAAAAATATGTTTCATGTGGCGACGAAGCTGGTGTTTTCGCCCCGTTGTTGGGGTTAACTCGACCACTGAATAGCGTGCGCTCGGGTAGCGCCCCACCGGGTGTGGTAATTCAACGGTGGCCACGCGCTGATATTCAGTCAAAGCTGTTTGTGCTGCTTTTTGTTGATCAGCCTGTCGGTCTGCAATCTTGTCCAGCTGTTCTTTTAGGGGGTAGTCGATCACGGCTTGTGGCGGGGTGTAGCCACGCACCACCGCGAGGTAATGTTTCTTCGTGTGATGGTGGGTGAAGGCGACTGTCATCAGTCGCGCTATATCAGGGTTAAGACCAAACAGCAGAATGCCCGAGGTGGGTTTGTCGAGGCGGTGAAACGGGTAGACCCGCTGGCCGATCTGGTCACGCACCATCTGCAGCGCAAATTGTGTTTCATGGCGATCGATCCATGAACGGTGCACCAGCAGCCCCGCAGGTTTATTGATGGCAACGAGGTGTTCATCCTGATAAAGAATTTCTAGCACAGTGTGCCTCA
>JALSHQ010000049.1 GCA_026982145.1 Gammaproteobacteria bacterium
ACCAGCATTGCGCCGGCCTCCACCTCGCCGGAAAAGGCCACCGACACGCCGTTTGGCAACTGGATGCGCCAGTCGCCACCCGCGGGAATACCGTGCATCTGAACCCGCTGGAACCGGCTTGGCCGGGTGCGGGGCAGGATCCCCTTGCGGACCAGCATCTGTTTCCCGGCATACATCGCCTGCGCGGAGAGCTCGTGCGCCGTCGCGTACGCCGCAATGGTTTTGCCAGATGCCTCGCAAGCCCGGACCTGCTCAAGCCAGTACTGCTGGCGTTCCGTCAGTGTTGCCGCTGTCCTCTCGCTCATCGTCATGCTCCGCTGCGATGGAAATCGCGGGGCATGGCGTGGATTCAATCAGGGCGATAGGGTGGGGTTTGTTTTGCGCTTACGTTTGTCAGTAGCTTTCCAGAGTTTGTCGTCGAGCGCTTTAAGGAATTCTTGTTCAGCTGTGTTCGCTTGTTTAGCAACACTCATAGGGTTTTCTCGTTAGTAATTCATATCATAGCCAGGTGCGAGGCTAAGGTTCTCAACACCATAAAGTGTTGCCGTGTTTTGTAACCAGAGGTGGTATTCAGGTCCAGATAAGATGTGTTTTGTCGAGCAGTCAATGTTCCATTTGCGCAATACATAGCCTGCTACGGCTGCACGTGTTTCGATTTTTAACATGTTGTTGTCCATTTCATATTCAGCCCGGATGGTTTCAGGGTGTTTTAAATTTGGGTGAGGAGCAATGTGCATTTCTACGATACGGTTCCACTGGTTGTCTGCTTCTCGTGTTTGATTAGCAGGAATATTGCCTTCCAGTATTTTGGGTTTGGCTATGCGATTAATGACAAAATCAGTAAAGCGTTCACGTTTTCGGTCAAACGCGCGAACATGCCAGCGCAGGCCATTATCAACTAATGCAAAGGGGGTGATCTCTCTCGTTGAGAGTCCACTGGATAGTGATCGGTATTCAATCTTTAATGCTTTCTTTTGATGTATTGCTTTTGTAACTGCTGCTAATGTGTCTAGGTTGGGGAAGTTGAGCTGGGTAGGTGCTTCTGCAGCTATAAGCGCGTTGTTTATTCCGACGTGATCGTCACCCAGTCCGTGACATAATGCCGACAAAGCCTGCTGGCTGTCGTACTTAAATACAGGCTTGAAGGTATCAGCCTGGGTATAGGATTTGGCCCTAGTGTCGTAAATAAGGTTTTTCGGTGCTATTTCTTTATACAACGAGATGTCTCGTGTGGCTGCTGCAGCTTTAATACCAAACCGAGAGACAAGGTCACTTCTATTGACAGCACCTAGAAAGCGCAGCTTGAAGTCTATATGAAATAGCCTCTCTTTTTGCGCCTGACTTATGTCGTCTAGCTTTTTTATTACCAGCTGGGGTTGGGACATTTCTTTGTCGCTCTCCTGCATCTTGGCGTGTAACTTAAGTTTGTGAGCATTAAGCTGATGCTCAAAATTAGTGTGTATCATAATACTGAACACCAATGAGTGTCAATAATAGCTGTTGACATCATCAAATTGATGATGATAGGGTTTGTGCATTGATAATGATGATTGTGGGTTAGCTATCTAGTTACTGTCATTCGGGGGAGGTGGGGTGAATTTCCAGGGTTTGCAGGCCAAATATCGGCGTTTGTTTCAGGAAAGTGCTGCCTGGAAGCTGCTTCGTGCAGATAATGCGCCTTATCTCTTGGCGTTCATTGCTGACCTCTTCTCCGAAGAAAGTGAAATCCCCTATGGCCGAGCTCGAATAATGCTTGATGCAGAAATCGAACGAAGTCGCGAATTGGGTATCTGGCCAACCGAAACCACTGCTGCTACCTATCTGAACCAGTGGCTCAGGAATGGTTGGTTGCGTGAAATGGACGATATGCTGACCAAGACTGACGCCAGTGAAATTGCTCTGCGATTTTGTAAGGGGTTGGATGAACGAAATTCAGGAACAACGGCCTCGCATTTGCGCATTGTTCAAGAGGCAGTGCGTGATTTAGCGGTGGCTATCAGCCCTAATGTTGATGAAAGGGTGACCTTGCTTGAAAGCAAGAAAGCTGAGATTCAGCGTGAGATTGATGCACTGCAAGCCGGTGTGGTTCCAGCGTTAAGCGAGGTTGAGCAGCGGGAACGTGTCCGAGAAATTTATCAGTTGGCTTCTGTTTTGACTGGCGATTTTCGTCGGGTAGAGGATGAGATCAGGGGCCTGGATAAGGATCTCAGAGTGCAAATTATCGAAGGTGATGCATCTCGCGGCGATGTGTTGTTATCGGTCATGGAAAAAGAAGCGTTGCTTTCTACTACCGATGCCGGGAGTGCTTTTGAAGGTTTCTTTCAGTTACTTTGCAACCAGAATAGGTCTATGGAGTTTCGCGAGCAATTGCGCAGCATCTTAAGACAACCTGTGGCCAAACAGTTATCTGCAAGCCAGCATCAGTTTCTTAGTCAGCTGATGCGGGAGTTGAGCCGAGAAAGTGATCGTGTATTTCGTGTTAGGCGGCGTACTGAAGAAGGGCTGAGATCCTATATAGAAAGTGGTGCAGCGGCAGAAAATCGGGCCGTTGAGCTGCTGATTTCAAAATTGGAAAGGCAGGTGGTGTTAATACGTGATGAGGGGGTTGATCTAAAAAAAGATACATCGCTGAGCCTGCCTGTTGGCCCTATTGAAATTAAATCACCGGAGTCTATGCGACTGAAAAGCCCTGACGACAAGCTTGATACGTCTGGGGTGGAAGAAAAAGCCAACACCCGTGAGCCAAGCACTCATGTGCTTGATTGCCTGGATGCAGTTCAAGTGAGAGAGGTGGCGCACCAAGCTTTTAATACACTTAGAAAGCGTGGCCCTATGTCTATTTCAGGGCTTGCCAGTCAGAACCCACTAACGTCGGGTCTTGAGGAGTTAGTTGCTTATTTACGAGTGGCAAAAGCCGTTGGCGCAACCGCGCTAGACCAGAAAGAAGATGTTGAAGTGGCAGATAAACAAGGTGTAATACTGAAGGCATCCATACCAACCTATTTACTGAGTGCTGACTTGTTTCCAGAAGATATTGATGAGCTAGCTCTTTGAGGACTATTTAGAGTAATCAGCGAGATTGAATTGATGACAAATGAAGATAAAGGCGACATACATAACAGTTTTTTCTCAATGGTTACCGGGAAAGAAGATACTAGCCTTTCCAATGAAAAAAAGGACTCTGAAGTGGCATTGAGTGCTGGCGATTCAGAATGCTCTGAGGGTGCTTTGCCTACTGAAACTTCTTTGCTGATAGATGGATCTTCATCAGCTGTAGATTCTTTATCTACTGATGACTCTCTACCCGCTGAAGGCTCAGATATGCCTCACGATGCAAGGCGAGCATTGGTTCATTTGATGAGACAAGGGGTCGTTATTTCATCTCAAAAGCCTAAATTATTTGACTTGGTTTGTCGTTATGAGGTGTTTGTACGTAGGCATCTATCGGAAGTTTATTTGCAGCTCGTTTTAGACCAGAAGTCTGGGGTCGCTTTTGTTGCAACGAAGACTTCAGAGTATGGCGATAATGATGCTGGGTCAAATGGCTTTTTTGATGAGGGTAATGATGAGTTAGTAGAAGACTTTTCAACGCTTATTTCCAAACGAACGCTTTCGCTCTATGACACATTGATATTGCTTGTGCTTAGAAAGCATTACCAGGATCGAGAGTCTGCTGGAGAACAGAAGATTACAATAGACATAGAGCGACTGGAGTCTTACCTGACCCCTTTTCTGCCAATAACGGATCATGCCTCGAAGGATCGGAAAAAACTGCTGGCCAGAGTGAAAGAGATGGTTAAGAGAAAGGTCTTGTCGACCATTCGAGGGGCTGAAGACAGGTATGAAATCACACCCATTATTCGCTACGTTGTCAGCGCGAGTTTTTTAGAGTCCATGCTTGCAGAGTACACAGAGCTGGCATCAGACCAAGCGGGTGAATGCAGCGACACGAATAATCATGCGCAAGATCCTGTTGAACTAAATATCCAGGGAGGGGAGCACGAATGACGACAGACTTTTTCGAGGTGTCTGATACTGATATTAGCTCTCTTTCTCGAGCTGATTTATTTTCTCAAGGGCAAATTCGGCTATCAGAATTGTCGGTGTTTAACTGGGGATCCTTTCATGGGCTTCATACTGCATCGATTGACACAGCCGGAACCCTGGTGACGGGTGATAACGGCGCAGGGAAATCAACACTTATTGATGGTTTGATGGCATTACTTTTACCTGCTGGTAAAGCGACTTTTAATGTTGCTGCAGCCCAGGGAGATCGTTCGGACCGATCCCTTCTGTCTTATATGAGAGGTAACTTTGGTTCTGCTCACGATGGTTCGGCGACCCGCGTGAAAAGCAAACGAGAGAAAGGTGTGGTGACAGGGCTCAGGGCGCTTTATCAATGCGAAGATGGTTCCTGTATCACTTTGGCGTCACTATTTTGGACAACAAGTTCAACCAATACGCTAAGTGATGTTAAGCGAGTTTATATTGTTGCCAAACGAAATGTGCAGTTAAAAGAAGTGCTAGATGCCTTTGGCGAAGGGAATGCGAGGCAGCTGAAACAATGGCTCCGTGACGACCCAACCATTACTGACTGCGATAGCAATTTTTTTGATTATCAGGAACTCTATCGAAAGCATCTTTACATGGATAACAAAAATGCACCGGCTTTGCTGTCGCGGGCGCTTGGACTAAAGAAAATTGACGATTTAACAAAATTGATCCGAGAGTTGGTGCTGGAGCCTAGCGGCGTAAAAGAGGATGCCAGAAAGGTTGTTGAAGAGTTTTCGGATCTTGTGGCTATTCATGAGCTGCTAATCGATGCCAAAGAACAATACAATCACCTAAACCGCCTACCGGAACTTGCTGAATCTATTGCCAAAGCCAAACAGACTTTGGGCGCTTTGCAGCTCGAAAAGAGTCATTTAGAAATCTACTTTGGTGAAGCTCTCTCTATTCTATGGGAAAATAAACTGAATGAGATAAGTGCTGAACTTGAGTCGATAGCAAGAGCCATAAATAGCTCAGAAATTGATGAGCAAGATGCGCTGCTATCTGCCGAAAAAAGACACGAGGAATACCTGAATCTTGGCGGCGATAAAATTGAGTCCTTGAAAAAGGATATCAAGCACACCCAGGAAAAGTTAAATGATGTCATCCAGGCTTCATCGAGTTATCAAAATGACTGTCGAACTCTAGAGCTTTGTGCTGATTTGAATGAAGAAGTATTTTCCGCAAATAAGACCTCTGCGGGCGAAAAAATAGCACGTATTGAAGATGATACTAAACAGAGCCAGGATTATTTTGGCGAGGTTGCCGCGCAGTTGAGTGAAAAGCAGAAAAAATTGGGGAATATTAAAGACGAAATTCGAGAAATTGAAGCACGCCCTGGTTCAAATATAGATGTCCGATTCCAACGGCTCCGAGATGAAATGAGTCGCTCACTGGAATTATCTTGCAATGAGCTTGTATTTATTGGGGAGTTGCTGGATGTAAAGGATGAAGAAAAATCATGGCAAGGCGCGATTGAGCGTGCATTAGGAGGGCTCAAAACAACTTTATTAGTCCCTCAAAAAAGTTACTCCATGGTGACCCGCTGGCTCAATGTCAGGCATACCGGCTTGCATGTGCGCGCTCAGGTAGTTTTGGACAATAAAACTGTCAATAAAAAAACAGGGGGCTTTACTCAGTTCAGTGA
>JALSHQ010000050.1 GCA_026982145.1 Gammaproteobacteria bacterium
GGGCGCTAAGGGGTTTCGTTCCGGAAATTCCTGGCAGCTTGACGTGGCCGCGAGCTTTGCTCACCATAGTTCTGTGATACCGGTGATTGAGTTAAATGGTATCTTCTTTGACCAAGACATCGAAGGCGATGAGATTAAAGCGAACAGTGGTGGCGATGTGATCTACCTTTCTCCCGGTATTAACGTCAAAATTAACGACAATCAGGGTGTTTATGCTAATGTCTCATTCCCTGTTTACCAAGAACTCACGGGTATCTCTAATGATGAGAAATACCGTTGGAGCATGGGCTGGGGTTCATCGTTCTAAAATCAATATCGGAGACTACTATGCATAAAAGACCATGGCTTAATCGATTATTAACTCGGGTCGCCATAGTGGTTGGGATGGCGGGCGCAGCAGCGCCCGCTTACGCCCATTTTCAGATGGTGATTCCGTCTGATGAGATTGTCTCTGCCGGCGAAAGTCGCCAGCTCACCATTGAACTGCTCTTTACTCATCCCTTTGAAGGGATGGGGCTTCACATGAAAAAACCTGTGCGTTTTGGTGTGTGGGTGGCAGGCAGGGAAAATGACCTGCTGGATAAGTTACAGGAGACCAGCTATCAGGATCATGCTGGAGATACCCTTACCTCATACCAAATGCGCTACAAAATTCGCAAGCCGGGTGATCACCTCTTTTTTGTAGAACCTCAACCCTACTGGGAAGCCGCTGAAGAGCGCTTTATCATTCACTACACCAAAACAGTTGTGAATGCTTTTGGGATGGAAGAAGGGTGGGAGCATGAGCTCGGTCTGCCGGTCGAAATCATACCCCTGACGCGCCCTTATGGCTTATGGACGAACAACTTGTTTCGCGGCGTGGTTAAACACAATGGTATGCCGGTTCCTTTTGCCCGCGTTGAAGTGGAATACTACAACACCAAGGGCGATGTGACAGCGCCAGAAGACCCTTTTATCACACAGGTCATTAAAGCAGATGCCAATGGCGTATTCGCTTATGCCATGCCGAAAGCGGGTTGGTGGGGGATGGCAGCACTGGTAGAAAGAGAAGAAGGAATGGTGCACGAAGGAAAAGAGTACCCCGTTGAACTCGGTGCTGTGCTGTGGGTTAAAACCCGCGATATTGGGGAATAAATCAGGTGCTGAAGGTTCCTTTTAACTTCGCTAATTTATCGACCTCATGGAAGGTGTTGGTAAGCGGCTTCATCATCATACTGGGGAGCGGTTACTTGGCCGCCGTACTCAATGCGGCGCTCTCTGTGGGGATGACACCACAAGCGATTGCAGACCACTACGCAGATAAAAGCCTTTCAACGAGTGAAGCGGCAGCCATCGCCGAGCAGGGTTTTGCCGAAGAAGCGTTTTCCTTTGATGACGATGATGAAATGGCTGAAATGAACATGGACGGCATGGCGGAGATGGATCACTCGCAGATGGATATGGCCGGCATGGATCACGGTGACGCGGTGAGTGGTGACGATACGCTGCCTGCACAGATATTAGCGCAGGTCTCTCATATTCACCTGCTATCATTTTCATTGTTATTGCTCTCGATGGGCGGGCTGGCCTGCCTGACGCAACTGGTCGAGTCGACCAAAACCGCACTTGTTTCAATGCTGTTTCTGGGGCTGTGGGGCGACATTATCAGCCTCAATCTCGTACGCTTTGTCTCTGGCAGCTTCGCCTACCTGACCTTTGCGATGGGCACCGCCATTGGGCTCTGCTTTGCTTTTATCTCATTCCGTGTGTTGTGGGAACTTTGGCTGATGAAGCCGACCAATAATCAAACTGAGGGACAACCATGAATCTCGCAATCCGCAATCCATTCGCTTGGTTCTTCACGCCGCTATTAGCCATTGTACTTACGCTCGGTTTTAGTCAGAGTGCCTATGCCCACAAAGGCCACGCCGGGTCGATGATCACCTTTATGAAGACCAAAGCTGCATTGAAGGAGATGCTCCCCAGTGGCGCTAAAATTGTTAAACGCAAACAACCGCTGAAAAAGGATGCGGTCGAATGGGCTGAAAAAAATTATGGCGTTGATCTGGATGACAAAGTTTACAGCTACTACCTCGCTACTGATAAACAGAGCAAGGCTGTAGCAGGTGCGGCATACGTGAGCAAAGTCACTTATCGCCACGGTGACCTTAAACTTGCGGTGGGCATTGATGCCGACCAGCGCGTGACTCAAGCGGCCATTCTGGGGATCAACGAAAAATATGTGGTCGATTTTGATGGCAACGTCGGCACCGGCCTGATCGCCGATTATGCCGGGCTTACCCTCACAGCGCTGATCGCCAAAACGGATGAGCTGGCCTCATCTGACAAAGCAACACGAGAGTTTGCGGCTGCGGTGCGCGATGCCGCCGTACTGCTGGCCGCGTTCATGCGTGAGGCCAACTAGGCGCCTACTCTTCCCCTGATCGCATGTTGAAGCCTCTGTACGGTTGTACAGAGGCTCTGCATTTAAAAGTGCTCAAACCCCGTTTGAGCCAATCTGTTCTGTTTTACCCTCCCCACGCATTGGCTACGTGCTATTGCGAAGAATATTAGCCTCCTTCCCCTCACTCTATACCTCCTATTTTAATCTTCATTTAATGTGCCGATGCTACGATAACCATAGTCGAGCGCTGCAAATGGTGGTTATTTGCATTTTTTTGTTTTTAAAAAGGAGTTTGCTGTGTCGAAAAGGCTTTTCGAGCGGGTGGGTGTATTGGCATGTGTCAGCGCTGCATTAATGGTGGGCAGTCACCCCGTTGCAGCAGAGGTGTCGGTGTGGACATTGAAATCTACGATTCAACAAGTGTTGGAAGTTGCGCCAGAGAAAAAGGCAGCTGAGGCGGAAGTTAAAGTGCGCCGGGCAGGGGTCGCTCAAGCGGGTTTGTGGGAGAACCCAACCATCGAGCTGGGTGCCAGTAACTCGATGGGTAAAGATGATGGTGCAGGTGGTACAGATCTGAACCAGTTTAGCATCAGCCAGCCGCTGCCTTTGAGTGGCCGTCTGGGGCAGCAGCGGAAACAGGCACATGCCAGTGTTAAGCAGGCCGAGGCTGACGCAAGCCTGCAGAGCCTGTTGCTGGAACACGAGGCAGCACGAGTGTTTCATCGTCTGCAGTTGAGCCGTGCGCAGTTAAGTGCGATGGAAGAACGCTTACAGAGTGCCGATGAGTTTCAGCGCATTGGCCAGCGTCGTGAGCAGGCGGGAGACCTGTCGCGACTCGAACGCTTGCGGCTCGATCTGGTGCGCGAGTCTGCCCGCCAAGGTGTCGCCTCCGCCGAGGGTAAATTTAGTGAAGCACTTTCAGATTTTCAAGTGCTCTTGGGTTTAGCCGAAGCGCCTTCTCAGTTGGCGTTGCTAGCGGGCTTTCCCTCCCTCCCGCCATTGGCCCATTTAGCTTCACAGCAGCATGTTCACCCAGCGCTGGTGGCGGCGCGCCAAGGGGTGGAGGCGGCTCGCCATACCGTGGCGCTCGCTCGTGCTAACCGGTTTTCTGATCCCGAAATATGGTTAGCACGAGAGCGCGATGTGCTGGGGGATCGCCGTCAAAATGTCACCGCATTTGGAGTGTCGGTGACGGTGCCACTATGGAATCGTGGCAAGGGGGGGATTGATGCCGCTCAAGCGAATCGGCAAAAAGCCCAGCTTGAAGTGGATGCACTGCAGCGTCGGCTCGATAATCGGCTGAAGCTCAATCACCTTCATTTGGCACATTTGATCAAGCAGGGTGAGCAGTATCGCGCCCATATCCTTCTCCCAGCCGAAGAGGTTTTTCAACTGAGCCGCAAGGGGTTTGCTGCGGGTCAGGTTGAGATCTTGAATCTGGTGGATGCGGTGAATACTTACTTTGATGCCCGCGTTCAATATCTTGAACTACTACAGGAAGCCTGGCTGGAGGCTGCGGCATTGCGCCGCGCTGCCGGGTACTCATTGCTGACTCACAAAGGAACCGCCCAATGAAATCTCAATTTATGAAAACGCTGTTTGCGGTACCGTTTGTACTTTATTTGGGCGCACTACCGTTGATGGCGAGCGCGTTAGAGTTAACCCCACAGCAGATGGCCAATATCAGCTTGGATACCGCCGTGGTGAGCGAACGCGAGGCCGTTGCCACGTTGAGCGTCAATGGTATTTTACGCGCCGATCAGAAGCGGCTGTTTCGCGTTTCACCCGTCGTGGATGGTTTGGTGACGGAGCTGAAAGTGGTGGCTCAGCGCAAAGTGCGTAAAGGAGATGTATTGGCACGGCTGCGCAGCAATACGCTAGGGCAAGCGCAGACTGACTACTTAGAGGCGTTGGTCCGCAATGACGTTGCGCGAGCAGATTACCTGCGTGTTAAAGGGCTGAGTGATGAGGGGGTCGTAGCAACCAGCCGTCTCCTCGCGGTTGAAAGCGAATATAAAATGGCGGATGCGATGCTGGATCAGCGTTATCGAGAGCTGACCCTAGCCGGTATGAACAAGGCTCAAATTAAAGAACTCGCCCGCAACCCTGACAACATTGCAGGCTATACCCTCTCGAGTCCTGTGAGTGGTGTTTTGTTGGAGGTGAGTGTCGAAAATGGTCAGATGTTGACGGCGGGGCAGTCTGCCTTTCGGATTGCAGATCTGAGTGTCGTGTGGGCTGTGGTGCAGATTCCGGTGGCAAACATCGGGAATGTAGCACTGGGGTCGCAGGCCAGCATTCGCGTTGCCGCCTATCCACAGCAGCGCTTTACGGGGCAACTTGAAAGCTTGAGTGGTGAAGTAGATGTGAGCAGTCAGACGCTTTCGGGGCGCGTGGTGATTGATAATCGCCACGGACGACTGCGCCCCGGCATGTATGCGCAGGCAGCGCTTCAGAGCAGTGCGCGCACGGGTTTGATGGTGCCCGCAAGTGCGCTGTTTCGCCGCGGCAATGCCAACTATGTTTTTATCGTGCGTGGCGCTCGCAGTTTTGAACCCGTGAAGGTGATCAGCGGCAAGCCAGTGGGTGGCTGGGTCGGCATCGAATCAGGCGTGCGTGCAAATGACATCGTCGTGAGTAGCGGCGTTGCAGAGCTTAAGTCTCATTGGCAGTATCAGGGAGGCGAATAGGCGATGATTAATTCACTGATCCGCTTCGCTTTGGTGCAGCGACTGATGATGTTGCTGATTGCGCTGGCACTGGCCGGTGCCGGTGTCTGGGCTTTTAAAACGCTCCCCATTGATGCCTTTCCCGAGATTTCTTCCCCACAGGTGCAGGTGATCATCAAAGCGCCGGGGCTCTCACCCACAGAGGTGGAGAGCCGCATTACTTTTCCTGTCGAAGTTGAAATGCAAGGCATCCCTCGCCAGACGGTGCTGCGCTCCACCACTAAATATGCGCTGAGCATTATCGTGATCGATTTTGAAGACGGCACTGATATTTACTGGGCGCGCCAGCAGGTCACCGAGCGCCTCAGTCAGGTGTGGGCAGATCTACCGCCCGGCGTGGAAGGTGGCCTTGGCCCCATTACTACGCCGCTGGGCGAAGGTTATATGTATCGCGTTGAAGGCGAAGCCTACGACAATCAGGAGCTACGCCGAATTCAGGACTGGGTGATCCGCCCTCGCCTGCGTGGCGTTGCCGGGGTAGCCGAGGTCAATTCGTTAGGCGGTGAGGTTAAGGTGTATGAAGTGGTTGCAGATCCGGTGGCGCTCTCATCCTATGGGTTGGGCATCGATGACC
>JALSHQ010000051.1 GCA_026982145.1 Gammaproteobacteria bacterium
GATGGTGCGGGGGCGCACCTGATGAAACAGGGCGAGGTGAAGTGGTTGATCGTTGGCTCGGATCGGATCGCCGCCAACGGTGATGTTGCCAATAAAATTGGCACCTACCATGCGGCAATCAGTGCCCGTTATCACGGCGTGAAGTTGATGGTGGTGGCACCGACCTCAACGATCGATATGGCGCTGGCCACAGGCGAACAGATTCCCATTGAAGCGCGGGGTGATGAAGAGCTGCTCAACTTTAATGGTCAGCAGGTCGCCGCGACAGGCGCGCAAGCGTGGAACCCAGTGTTTGATGTCACCCCTGCGGCACTGGTCGATGCGATTGTGACCGAGCGCGGCGTGGTGCTGCAGCCAAATGCGGAGAAGATGACGGCATTGATGGCCCGTTGAGCGCTCGCGTAGCGATATTTGGGTGTTGATATAGAGAAACCAGAGAGAAATTGATGCATGGATAAGAGTCTATTAACTAACCTGATCGCAGTCAGTGTGTTTGGCCTTGGGTGGGAATTACACAATGATTTAATGATGATGGTCGGGCTGTTTGCCCTTTCGGGTGCGCTCACCAACTGGCTGGCGATTCACATGCTGTTTGAAAAGGTGCCGGGGTTGATGGGGTCAGGAGTGATTCCTGCCCGTTTTGAGGCGTTCAAGTCGGCCATTAAAAACTTGATGATGGAACAATTTTTTTCGCAGGGTAATATTGACCGTTTTGTCTCGGGTGGTACCGCAAAATCTTCGTTGAATATTGGTGCCGTGATGGAAAAAATTGACCTATCACCCGCGTTTGAGCGGCTGGTGGAGGTGATCATGAACTCATCATTTGGCGGTATGTTGGGGATGTTAGGCGGGGCGGATGCGTTAACGCCGTTAAAGGAACCCTTTATTGCGGGGATGAAAAAGTCGATGGTTGAGATTTCGGAAAAAGAGTCGTTTAAGCAGCTACTTCAGGCAGAGATTGACCAGCCAGCGGTGATGGCTGATATTCGTGCGAAGATTGCCGAGATTGTGGATGCACGCCTCGATGAACTCACGCCGCAGTTGGTGAAGGAGATGGTGCAACAGATGATTAAGGAACACCTTGGTTGGCTGGTGATTTGGGGCGGAGTTTTTGGCGGCTTGATCGGCCTGTTGTCTGCGCTGATCGTGTTATAAAGTGCCATCAACGCTGATTTGGACATCATGAACGATAACATCATCGGTCAACTAGACCCTAGGTGGCGGAAACATTTTGAATCTGAGTTTGCTCAAGATTATATGGTTAAGTTGCGCGCATTCTTGGCATCAGAAACGCACCATGGGATAGCGATTTTTCCGCCCCACGAGCAGTGGTTTAATGCTTTCTTATACACGCCCTTTGATGAGATTAAAGTGGTGATTATCGGGCAAGACCCTTACCACAGAGAAGGGCAAGCACACGGCTTAAGTTTTAGTGTGCCAGAGGGTGTTAAAATTCCCCCTTCACTGCGCAATATCTACAAAGAACTGAATCGTGATTTGGGGGTTAAAATTCCCACCTCGGGCAATTTAGAGCGCTGGGCAAAACAGGGGGTGTTGCTGTTAAACGCCTCTTTAACGGTGCGCGCTGGGGAGGCGAATAGCCATAGCAAGCAGGGCTGGCTAAGGTTTACCCATCGCTGCATCGAGCAGATTAATGAGCATAAAAAAGGGGTGGTGTTTTTGGCTTGGGGGCGATTTGCCCATAGTGCCTGTTCAGTGGTTGATACTGCCCAGCACTGTGTGATTAAAACCTCGCACCCCAGCCCGCTAGGGGTGACTAAAACGAGCCGGGATTTCAGCGCCTTCCGTGGCTCCGGTTGTTTCTCACTGGCTAACGGTTATTTAAAGCAAGCAGGAAAGGCGGCGGTTGATTGGTCGTTGAGTGAAAGCTGAGAGTGGGTTCCTGAAGAATGAGGCGCGTCTTTAGTGCTCGGTTACTGCAGGCTCTGCGCGGATGCCTATAGGGTGAGGTGGCTTAAAGATAAAAAAGCGCGGAGATCGGCGCTGCTGCGCTACAAAGCTGTGGTGGGGTCGGTGTTTATGGTACTATTTGGAGCTTGATACGAGGATTCAGGTGATAGAGGCGGCGAGCTGAAGGTATACCTATTAAAATATCAGCGCCGGATCACCGATGCTTGCTAAGAACCCGAAATAGAGATGTTGGAAGACTCAGACGTTTAATGTGCCATTCAGACAGGACAGATTGATTCCCGATGAGCGAAATCGCTAAAGAGATATTCTCCACCAATATAGAGGAGGAGATGAAGCGCTCCTATATGGAATACGCGATGAGCGTTATCGTAGGACGCGCTTTACCCGATGTGAGAGATGGCCTGAAGCCGGTGCATCGTCGCGTTTTGTATGCGATGCACGGCCTCAATAACGATTGGAATAAGCCTTATAAAAAGTCGGCGCGCGTGGTCGGTGACGTGATTGGTAAATATCACCCGCATGGCGATAGCGCCGTTTACGACACCATCGTGCGCATGGCGCAGCCATTTTCACTGCGCTACATGTTGATTGATGGGCAGGGCAACTTCGGCTCAGTGGATGGTGACTCACCGGCAGCAATGCGTTATACCGAAGTGCGCATGGCCAAGATTGCACACGAGATGCTGGCCGATCTCGACAAAGAGACGGTCGACTTCCTCCCCAACTACGATGAATCTGAAAAAGAGCCGGTGGTTTTTCCTGCTCGAATTCCATCTCTGCTGGTCAATGGTTCTGCTGGAATCGCGGTCGGGCTGGCCACCAACATTCCGCCACATAATCTTACTGAGGTGATCAATGCCTGCCTTGCGGTGATCGATGACCCTGAAGTAGGCATGGCGCGCCTGCTAGAACTTATCCCCGGCCCGGATTTTCCCACCGCGGCGAGCATTAACGGCGTGCGCGGTATTCAAGAAGCTTACTACACCGGTCGGGGGCGGATCCATATCCGCGCACGCACCCACGTTGAACCTTACGGAAAGCACAAAGATCGCGAACGCATCGTCGTCACTGAGTTGCCGTATCAGGTAAATAAAGCGAACCTGCTGGAGAAAATTGCTCAACTGGTTCGAGAGAAAAAGCTTGAAGGCATCAGCGAGCTGCGTGATGAATCTGATAAAGATGGCATGCGGATGGTGATCGAGCTGAAGCGCGGCGAAGTGACCGAAGTTGTATTGAACAACCTTTATAAACATACCCAGATGCAAAATGTTTTTGGGATCAACATGGTCGCGTTAATTGATGGGCAGCCAAAACTGCTTAATCTAAAGCAGATTCTGGAGGCGTTTGTTCGTCACCGCCGTGAAGTGGTGACACGCCGTACCGTATTTGAACTGCGCAAGGCGCGTGATCGAGCCCACATTCTTGAGGGGCTTGCGGTCGCGCTCTCGAATATCGATGAAATCATCGCATTGATCAAGGCGGCACAAAACCCTGCTGAAGCGAAGTTGGCACTGGTATCAAAGGCATGGCGCCCAGGTGCCGTACGCGAGATGCTTGATCGTGCCGATGCAACGGCACGTCCAGAAACGCTGTTGGCGGAATTCGGCTTGGGTGAGGCAGGTTACCGCCTGTCGCCGACTCAGGCGCAGGCCATTCTGGATCTGCGCTTGCATCGCCTCACCGGGCTTGAGCAGAATAAGATTCTAAAAGAATATGGCGAGATACTCGATGTTATTTCGAGTTTGCTTGAAATACTGACCAATCCAGATCGCCTCATGGAAGTGATCCGCGAAGAGTTAACCGAGATTCGTGACCAGTACGGTGACGAGCGCCGCACCGAAATTCTCACCTCAACACATGATCTCTCGCTGGAAGATCTGATCAGCGAAGAGGATGTCGTGGTGACACTCTCGCACGAAGGCTATGTGAAGGCGCAGTCGCTCGACACCTATCAGGCACAAAAGCGCGGTGGCCGTGGTAAATCGGCGACCAATATGAAGGATGAAGATTTCATCGACAAGTTGGTGATCGCCAACACCCACGACACCATCCTCTGCTTCTCCAGCCGAGGCAAGGTGTACTGGAAGAAGGTATACGAGCTGCCACAGGCGAGCCGCACCGCGCGTGGCAAGCCGATTATTAACTTGTTGCCGCTAGAAGAGGGAGAGCGTATTAATGCCGTTTTGCCTGTGCGCGAATATGACGCTGATAAATATGTATTGATGGCCACCAGTAGTGGCATCGTGAAGAAGACACCATTGCAGGATTTTTCTCGTCCGCGCTCAAATGGCATCATCGCGCTGGAGCTGCGTGATGATGACTGCCTGATCGGGGTTGATATCACGGATGGTGGCAAAGATGTGATGTTAATTACCAGCGCTGGCAAGGCGATCCGCTTCAATGAAGATGCTGTGCGCCCCATGGGACGTACCGCACGTGGTGTGCGAGGGATTAAGCTCGCGCTTGGGCAGCGCGCGATTTCGTTGATCATCGTTGAAGAGGGGCACGTCTTAACCGTGACCGAAAAAGGCTACGGCAAGCGCACCGCCATGAGTGACTACCCGGTTCATGGGCGGGGTGGCCAAGGGGTGATCTCGATACAAACTTCATCACGTAACGGCAATGTTGTGGGCGCAGATCTGGTGCATGATGACGATGAGCTGATGCTGATTACGAACGGCGGCACACTGGTGCGTACACGGGTCAATGAAGTCTCGATTCAAGGGCGTAACACACAAGGTGTACGCTTGATTCGTCTGAGTGATGATGAAAAACTGGTCGGGCTAGATCGTATCGCCAACCTCTCAAGTGACGACGTTGAAGATGACGCAACAGAAAGTGGTGCAGAGGATAGTGGTGCTGATGATGAGAGCGCAGCTAAACCTACGGCCGAAGAGTAGGCAGATACTTACTCAGCCAAATACGTTATTTTTTAGATTCAAAGATTAGGAGGCGAAGGTGCCACCCATTTATAATTTTAGTGCAGGCCCGGCCTGCTTGCCTGAAGCGGTACTGAGGCAGGCGCAGGAAGAGATGCTCGATTGGCAAGGCGCTGGAATCTCTGTGATGGAGATGAGCCATCGCGGCAAAGCCTTTATGTCGATTGCGGCGCAGGCAGAGGCCGACTTACGTGAGCTGATGGCGATTCCGGAGCATTACAAAGTGCTCTTTCTGCAAGGGGGCGCCAGCGCTCAATTTGCAAATGTGCCGATCAATCTGCTGCGCGGTAAAAAAGGCGCGGATTACATCTACACCGGTCAGTGGTCGAAAAAGGCGATTGCTGAAGCGAAGCGCCTTTGTGAAGTGAACGTAGCCGCGAGCGCAGAAGCGAACGCTTTTAGTCAGCTCCCTGCGCAGTCCGAATGGCAGCTCAATAGCGATGCCGCTTATGTGCATTACACCCCCAATGAGACCATCGGCGGGCTGGAATTCCACTGGACACCAGAAACGGGTGATGTGCCTCTGGTGGCTGACATGTCATCAACGATTCTGTCGCGCCCGATTGATGTTTCGAAATACGGCGTGATCTATGCTGGTGCGCAGAAGAACATCGGCCCGGCTGGATTAACGGTGGTGATCGTGCGTGATGATCTGATCGGTGAAACGGTCGCCGGCATGCCCGCAATGTGTGATTACAAAATCATGGCGGATAACGATTCAATGTATAATACGCCACCGACTTATGGTTGGTATTTGGCTGGGCTGGTCTTTTCATGGCTGAAAAAGTATGG
>JALSHQ010000052.1 GCA_026982145.1 Gammaproteobacteria bacterium
GCTTTACGTGCTTGTTCGAGTTGTACTAATCGCTGAGCTTGGTTTTTAATATCTTTTTTGATATTGATCAATAGTTGCTGGCGTGCATCGCGTTTTTCTTCGAGTGCCCTTTTCTCTTTTTGGCGCTGCTGCTGCATCAGCTCAATGCGTTGCTGTTTGAGCTGAATGTCCGTTTCGATGCGTGTAATTGCGGCGATGCGTTTATCGATAGTTTTTATGCTGCGGGTGCGTGACTGGTTTAAGTAGTCGTAATAAATGAGTGTGCGGCTGAGGGCTGTCGGATCCTCTTGGTTGAGAAAGATTTTTGCATAACCTTGGCTCCCCATCGCATAGCTGGCGCGGATTTGCTGTGCGAGTTGCTGTTGATGTTGGTGTAGTTCAGTTGATCTCTTTTTTTTCTCTTGTTGGCGTTCGCGTAGCGCTTGTTTGAGCTGCTTAAGTTGGGTAGCGAGTTTTGCAAGGGAGGCGCTGAGTTTACCGATCGCCGTTTCGTTTTTTCTCAGCTGCAGTTGGAGCCTATTTTTTTTGCTGGTGGACTTTGTCAGCGTTGCTCGCACATTGCTGATCTGCTGCTTAAGATTTAATAGTTTTGCTTCTTTTGATATCGCAGCCTCATTGGCTTGTGAAACCGAGCCGGGGGAGAGCAGCAAAATCGAGGCGAGGGCAAAGCCCGCAACAGTAAGCGGGAAGGCTTTTGTGTGTAGTGTCCGCACCGTTTGCACCACCCTTTAAAATGAGGTCAGCACTCAGGATACTCTATTCGTTACTTTATCTTCAGCAGTGAGTGGCCTGTCATCTCTTTGGGTTGTTCCAGCCCCATTAAATAGAGCATAGTGGGGGCGATGTCTGAGAGGCTACCGTTGTCAGAGATGGTAGCATCGCGGCCAATATATAGCAGTGGTACCGGGTTGGCGGTGTGAGCCGTATGCGCTTGGCCGGTTGTTTCATCGCTCATTTTTTCGGCGTTACCGTGATCCGCAGTAATCAATAGTTCGCCGCCTGCTGCAATACTTACCTCACTAACGCGGGCCAGGCAGTCATCAATGGTTTCGATCGCCTTAATGCAGGCTTTGAGATTGCCTGTATGCCCCAGCATGTCAGGGTTGGCGTAGTTGCAAATGATCGTGTCGAACTTTCCGCTGGCAATGGCATCGACCAGCTTATCGGTCAGTTCAGCAGCGCTCATCTCCGGCTGCAAATCATAGGTTTTGACTTTGGGTGATTCGACCAAAATACGCTCTTCACCTTCGAAGGCGCGCTCTTCACCCCCGTTAAAGAAAAAGGTGACGTGTGCATACTTCTCAGTTTCTGAGATGCGCAGTTGCTTTAGTCCTTGGTTCGAAATGTATTCACCGAAGACATTTTTCATGCGTGAGGGTGGAAACGCGACGTGGGTAATGAGGCTCTTTTTGTATTCGGTAAGGCTTATGTAGGCACCTAATTTGGGCCTGTTACAAATGGCAAAGCCCGCAAATTCTGGTTCGGCAAAGGCTTGAGAGATTTGCCGGGCCCGGTCTGCGCGGAAATTCATGAGAATCATGGTGTCGCCGGTTTCAACGCAGGCAGCCTCTGCCCCAGCTGGCGTGATCGTGGTGGATTGAACGAATTCATCCGTCTCCCCGCGCTGATAGGCCGCTTCTAGTCCTTCAAGGGCGCTGTTGGCTTGAAAGCTGGATTTTCCCTGAACCATTAATTCATAGGCTGTCTGGGTGCGCTCCCAGCGGTGGTCACGATCCAAGGCAAAAAACCGACCAATAATAGAAGCGGTGCGTCCGGGGTGGTTGTGTTCAGAAAACAGCGCATCAATTTCGGCGAGCCAAGGAGCCGCGCTTTTCGGTGGTGAATCGCGGCCATCAAGAAAAGCGTGCAAGTAGACCTTTTTTGCCCCCCGTTTTATCGCCAGCGTTAATGCCGCTTTGATTTGAGAGATGTGGCTATGGACGCCGCCAGTAGAAAGTAACCCCATAACATGCACGGCTTTGTTGCGATTAATGGCTTGGTCAACGGCCGTTGTGATCGCTTCGTTTTCAAAGAAACTGCCATCTTCGATCGCTTGGTCGATGCGTGTTAATTCTTGATGAACCACGCGACCTGCACCGAGGTTGAGGTGGCCAACCTCGGAATTTCCCATCTGATTAGCGGGCAGTCCAACTTCATTGCCGGAGCCATGTATCAGTGTGTGGGGATGATTTGCCCATAGCTTATCCCAGTTGGGCGTTTTTGCATGGTATATTGCATTATTATCAGTTTTTTCACTGATCCCCCAGCCATCTAGGATGATGAGTGTAACCGGCTTACATCTTGTTGTTTTTACTTGAGAATTCATTGTTTCGGGCGAGGCCTCTTTTCCGGGGTTTGTTGTAAGGAAAGTCCTACATAACATCATCTGGTTATTCGATATAATATAAGTCGATGGTTTGTGTGGGGCAGGATCCCACTTAGCCATAAATGGCGAGTTATATATGTCGTATGCCGCAATCATTCCTTGAGCATAGAATGCGGAAGCATAATAGCTCCATTTAAATAAAAAATTTTCTTGGTAAATCGATATTCATTCTTTTTTAAAGATTGGTTGCTGATGTTGAATAACGACATCAAACTGGCCAGCTTCTCGATTTAAAACAGAAAAATTATAACCGGTTAAGGGTTGAATCGCTATGGGGGGGAGGGCAAAAGAAGCCGAGGAGTTCGATGAACGAGACCTTGAGCTAGCATCAATGGTGTTTAAGGCGTTGTCGCATCCGCTACGGTTAAGGATCCTCTGCATGTTGGGCGATGGGCAGAACGAAGTTGCGGTTCAGCAAATTGTATCGGCAACAGGGGCGTCGCAAAGTAATATTTCACAGCATCTTTCTATTATGCGCGGCAAGGGCATTGTCAAGGCGCGGAAGGATGGGAATCGAGTGCTGTATAGAGTGAGTGATGGCCGTATGGTCGGGCTGTTTGGTTTGATGCGCGATATGTTTTGCAGTGCTTGATGTGAGCGCTTTTATGTCCATCGAGTGATTTGAGCGCAATGCTCAAAGAGCCAACCCTCTGCAGCTCTTTAAAGTTGTGCCTATTTTCCCGCTGAAATTCTCCTGTAAATGGGCTAGACTGCCTGCCTTTAGTTTACCTTTCTTCTTACTAAATTTTTGATTATGCGCCGAGCAGCCTTGCGCTGAGGCGCGGTTGAGTGGTGGTGATATGCAGCTTTTAGAGTTTATTATGAATAACTGGATTTTATTTCTGGCGCTGTTCGTGGTGTTAGTCCTGCTGGGGATGAATATGGTCCGCCCTAAACTGCTGGGCTTTAAAGAAGTGAAACCTAATGAGGTCGTACGACTGATTAATCATGAGGGTGCGGCAATGTTGGATGTGCGCGAGGGGAGTGGTTACGAAAAAGGCCATATTCTCAATGCGCGCCATTTGGTCTGCTCGAAGAGCGTTTACATGAGCTGGATGATTTGAAGTCAACACCGCTTGTAGTTTATTGCGAAGCAGGTCAGCAGTCGGCGCGCGCAGGTGCTATTTTGAAGAAGCAGGGCTTTACCTCAGTCTACAAGCTTTCCGGTGGCTTGCACGCGTGGAAGAGCGCAAGTTTTCCATTAAGCCTTGAATCTTGATGGCTTGTGCTGATTTAGCCTTAAAAGCGCTGTTTTATTCAGAATAATTAATTTTATATTGGGTGGTGAATTATGTCAGAAGTTGATGAAAAAAAAGAACAGGCTGCGGTGAGCGAGAAGCAGTTCTCGATACAGAAAATTTATGTGCGTGACATTTCATTTGAAACGCCTAATACGCCACATGTGTTTCAGGAAAAATGGGAACCCGAAACGAATATGCAGTTGGGGAATAAGGCGGTTGTATTGGCGGATGGGGTTCACGAAGTGACACTTTCGGTGACCGTGACTGCGAAGTTGGGTGATAAAACAGCTTATCTAGCAGAGGTTCAGCAGTGTGGGATATTTAATGTTTCTGGATATGAGCAGGGTGAGCTAGCGCCGATAGTGGGCAGCCTTTGTCCTAATATTTTGTTTCCCTTTGCCCGCGAAGCTATTTCGGATCTGGTGACTCGAGGTGGTTTTCCACAACTGTTGCTTTCGCCTGTTAATTTTGATGCGTTATTTGCTGAATATGCGCAGCAGCAAAAACAGCAAGATAGCAAAAAGAGTGCTGTTCAGCACTGACGTTCAGTTAATGCGGATGTGTTGTAAGGATAGCTTAGATGCGAAGTGATGATGCGGTGAACCTGCCGCAACCACCGATGGTCGTGTTGGGCGCAGGGTCTTGGGGGAGTGCGCTTGCAATATTGATCGCACGCAATGGCCGCGAGGTCGTGCTGTGGAGCCACGATGCAGAGCAGGTTGTGGTGATGCGTAAGCAGCGCCGAAATGTTGCTTTTCTCCCTGAGATTGAATTTCCCGAGAAGTTATCGGTGAGTGCCGATCTTCAGCAAGTGTTGGCCACGAGCAGTGAAGTGATGGTCGCGGTGCCAAGCGAAGCGTTTCGAATAGTGCTTGAGCGCTGCCAGCCGATGATGGCCGCGGACGTCCGAGTTTCGTGGGCGACCAAAGGGTTCGACTCTGGAAGTGGTCAATTATTGCATCAGGTTGCCGCAGAGGTTTGTGGTGAAGGGGTGCCATTGGCGGTTATTTCTGGCCCTAGTTTTGCGCATGAAGTGGCGGCTGGGTTGCCGACGGCAGTCACGGTGGCGTCAAATAATGCTCAGTTTTCGCATGATCTCTCTCGTATGCTTCATAGTGACAATTTTCGAGCCTATAGCTCGCAGGATGTTGTGGGTGTTGAGGTGGGTGGTGCGGTAAAAAATGTGCTGGCGATAGCCGCAGGCATCTCCGATGGGCTTGGCTATGGCGCTAATGCACGTGCCGCATTGATTACACGAGGTCTGGCTGAAACGACTCGCTTAGGGGTTGCGCTCGGAGGGCAAGCCGAGACCTTCACCGGCTTGGCAGGCTTGGGGGATTTAGTACTGACCTGCACCGATAACCAGTCACGCAATCGTCGCTTGGGGCTGGCGCTTGCCAAGGGCGACACGCTGGATGCGACGCTGCAATCAATAGGTCAGGCTGTCGAGGGGGTGAAAACAGCACGTGAGGTGATGCAGCTCGCACAGCGTTATCATGTCGAAATGCCAATAGTAGAGCAAGTCTACCGTGTGCTGTATGAAGGGTGCTCACCTCGCGATGCGGTGCTCAAACTGTTGGGGCGCGCTCAAAAATCGGAGTAGCCCCGGTCATTCTTAGTTTCTATTTTTAGATGTTTAGCACTGGAATAGCCGTTTAAGAATGATCTGATATATCCCGCAGAAGAGTCGTCATTTTTTTGGCGAGCGTGCCCGTTGCCTTGGTAACATGCTGATAATATATTGTTTTTTCATGCTGATTTAATTATATGTTGATTGACATAATGGGGGGTTCTGTGTTTAGAATCGTGAACAGAATAATTAATATTACCGATGGTTTGAGCGTTTCGAGGGTGGGTGGAATGGTTAATAGAGCTTTTAAAGGCGCGCTGCTGATATTAGCTGGCGCATGGAGCGGGATACCTGTGGCAAGTGCTCAGAGTGACTTTCAATTCGGTTACGCTAACGAAGCCAGTTTCTTCAAAGAATTTACCATTGATTGTAATCGAGGTGGCCCTGATTCCCGCTGTGCTTTGG
>JALSHQ010000053.1 GCA_026982145.1 Gammaproteobacteria bacterium
CCGCCGTTTACCTGAATTTTTCCCACAAGGTGGGCAACACCACCTGGAAGGCGGCCTATGGCCAAGCGGACGATCTCGATAACAGAGCAGGCACCGGCGCAAAGCATTATGCGCTGGCGTTTTATCAAACTTACTCGAAGGATACGCAGCTCTACCTGCTCTACACTGCGACAGATAATGATGCAAATGCTCAATATGGCTTGAAGGATATGAAGGGGATCGAGGGTAAAACTTTTTCGGCGCTCTCATTCGGGATCAAGAAGCGTTTTAGCACAAAATAGATCGCACAGGCCGTTGCTGCGGTGAAAGAATGGGTGCTTTCGGGCACCCTTTTTTTTGTGTGGAAAATGGGGAGTTAGTGAGGTTTGAAAAAATTAGAGGTGCACTAATTTGCGCTGTTGTGCTATAAATTGCTTCTTGTATCAACGGCTTTCGCAGCGTTAATGCAAGCTTGGGGGGAGTAATAAAAATTATGATTAGAGGTGGTGGGGGAGCCCGTTTCAGCGGGCGTTTGCTGGGCGGAGTGCTAGCAGGCCTGTTGTTGCCTGCGGTGTGCGCTGTTGCCGGTGTCTACAACACCAAACATAATCTCGGCAGCAGCGGCGTAAATGCGGCCAGCAACTTTAGCGGCACAGAAGAGATCTGCGTTTTCTGCCATACCCCGCACGGCGGCGACGCGACGGCCGCAGTGCCGCTCTGGAATCGCCACCTCGACCCCGGCGGCTTTCAAACCTATGACCAAATGGGCACCACCACGCTGGATGCCAACGTTGAAGCGGTCGGCTCGGTCTCTATCGCTTGCCTCTCTTGCCACGACGGCTCTCAAGCGATGGACTCAATGATCAACGAACCGGGCTCATTGACGGATAATTTCTCATTTTCGGCAGGGGACTGGAGCGGGCAGGCGGCCGCGGTGCAAGGGCGCATGGGGGCGGTCGATGTGGTGACCAATCTGGGTAAAGATCTGACCAACGATCACCCCGTGGGGATTCAATACGCGGGCGGCGGCTATTCGGAGTCCTATCCGAGTGGTCGCCCGCGGGTGGATATCGATTTTAATCCGCCCAGCACTGAGCTGTTGAGGACCGGCCGAGTCTGGTGGGTGGACAGCCGCGAGCACCCCGAAGCTTCATTTAGCAAACGAGATTTAAAACTCTATTCGCGGGTGGGCACGCGCGGCACCAATGTGGGCGAGCTGCAGCCCTATGTGGAGTGTGCCTCGTGCCATGACCCGCATGTGGATTACAACCCAACCTTTTTGCGGATCGACCCGGCTGGAAGCGCGGTCTGTCTGACTTGCCACGCAAAGTAGGTGAAAATGAGATTAAGTGTGCTGTGGCTATTGTTTGGGTTGACGAGCGCTCCGTTACTGGCGGCGCAGGTGTTAACGGAAGAGGTTTTTGCGACTGTTGATGGCGAAGTGATTTCGCAGCAGACGTTTGATACGTTTTTACAGGTGGGAAAGCGCCAGCGCTTTTTCCACGGAGACATACCGGCAGATGAAGAGGCGGCGTTTCGCAAAGAGGTGGCGCAGCGTTTGATTGACCAGTCGCTGCTGCGGGCGGTGGTGCGTGAGCGGAAAATCAGCGCAGATCCGGAATGGGTGGCGCAGCAGTTGGCCTCGATTGAAGCGCGCTATGAGACGCGCCCACATTGGCAAGCGCGGCGTGAAGGGTTTATTGCAGAGCTGCGCCCTCAGCTGGAGGCGCAGAGCCAGCGTGAACAGTTGGAGATGCAGGTGCGACAGGCGGGCGACACTGGTGACGCGGCGGTGTTGGCTTACTACACAGCCAACCCTGAGAAGTTCACGACCCCTGA
This sequence comes from Gammaproteobacteria bacterium, assembly GCA_026982145.1. Lineage (GTDB taxonomy): Bacteria > Pseudomonadota > Gammaproteobacteria > SZUA-140 > SZUA-140 > SZUA-76. The sequence goes on from JALSHQ010000053.1 coordinate 1,819, forward strand.
GCGGCTGCGGGTCTCGCTGATATTACTCGGCGTGGAGCCGTGGGCGAAGCCGCCACAGTGGCAAGCGGCAGTGGACGAGGCGCAGGGGATTATAGAGCGCTTGCAGGCGGGGGATGATGACTTTGCAGCGCTGGCACGCCTGCGCTCCAGCGACAGTTCTGGAATGAAAGGGGGAGACCTCGGCTATGTTCATCAAGGGATGTTGGCCAAGGAGGCGCAGCAGGTGATTGATGGATTGAAACCGGGCGAAGTTTCAGCACCCATTCGGCTGTTAAAAGGGATTGCGATATTTAGAGTAGAAGAGCGGGTGGAGCCTGTACTCAACCCGTTTGAGCAGGTCAAAAGCCGTGCGCAAGCGCTATACGCACGCGAAAAGAGTGATAAAAACTGGCAGGCGTTTATTGGCAAATTACGCAGCAGTGCGGATGTGAAGGTGAGGGATCCGCAGCTATTACCAGCAAGCAGTGAGTAGGGGGTTGTTCTGATTATGATGCGGTCGTTGCAAGCAGAGATTGCGACGTTAGTTCAGCGTGAGCTAGGTGGCTAGACGAATGGCCAATCAGCGGCGTTTAAGCCTGATTGCCGGCGCGGCGCTGCTGTGCCCGCTGGTCGCACCAATGGCCGCGCCCGTTGACCTCTCTGGCGAGCTGGGCTATGCCTACCGCTTGTTGAAAAGCGATAGCGAAGAGACCGTAAGCAACCAGCTACGCGGTGCGATACGCGGAAAAACATACCTATGGCAGCCGTGGATGGCGACGCTGGACGCGGGTGTGCGATTGACTCAGGACGCCACCAATTACAGCCTCATTTCCAACACGAATGTTGATGACAGCACGACAACGCTGGTGACGGGGGATGTGAATCTCAATGTGATCCCGCAGAGCCGCTACCCCCTTTCGATCTCTTACCAGGTGAATGACAGCCGCGTGAATACGGTGAACACCATTACCAGTCCGCTTACGGCGGCGGGCAGCCGTGAATTCAAGACGCGCCGTTTTTCTGTGCGGCAAAATATTGATGCGCAAGAGGCGGGGCGCTATCAGTGGAATTTTGACACCAATCTGTGGGATTCATCGAACAGTGAAAAATACAGTGACTGGCTGCTCGGTGCGGGCGCTGATATTCGCGTTGATGACCACCGCTTTCAGTTGAGGGCTAGCTATAAATCGATTGATCGAGCGGTGTTGAGCCAAGCGTCAACCAACCTGACACTCAGTGGTGACCACTTCTTTTTTAACCCGGATAGCGACATTCGCGTTGACACCTCGCTTGATTACTACCAATACAACACCAAAGGGCAGGCATCCGCGGTGGTTTTTAGCAATGGCGAAGTGGACACCACCAGTCAGCAGTTGTCGAGCTTTGTGTTTTGGCGACCCGTTGATCGAAAAGTGACCGCGAGCGCAGGCGTTCGGCTGTTTAATCTGACCAGTGAGGCGGGCTCAACCAACACAGCCACGGCGGCGATTAACAATGAAACTGAGCTGTTGAGCCTGAATGCGACGGCAGGCGGCCTTTATCAATACACAAAAAACCTCCGTTTTGACGCAAACGTGAATTTTTCCACTAACGATAACGGTAGCAACAGTGACAGTGCCTATCTTGGCCGGATAGGCGGGTTGTTGCAGTCAGACATTCATGAGGTTATTTGGGGCATGGGGTACCAGTGGTATGCCTCCGGCGCAGCACAGTTTCAGAGCACCGAGAGTGATGATGTGGCCTCTATGGATTTGCGCCTTGGCCATGATGCCAATCGTGCGTGGTTCAATGATGATAAAAGTTCGACGAGTCGCCTAGGGTTGAGTCAGGCTTTAAGCAGTGTGACGGCGAGTGGTAATGAAGATACCTCGAACCTCCGCCATGACCTTTCAGCCACGTTAGGGTGGGATCATTACGGTGGCAGTGGCACCACATTTTCACAGTTGACAGTGTCGGATGCGCGCACGTTTGGTGATCGCGACAGTGACCAGCAGTTGATCAACCTACAGCTCTCCCGCACGCAAAACCTCTCTCGGCGCAGCTCATTAACCGGGAATGTGACGGCACAAAGCGTGCGCCAGAATTTTTCTGCTCAGAATGCTAGCGAGACCTCAACCACCACTACAGGGTCTGTGAATTACCAGCATTCAAGGGTGTTTGGGATGCCTCGGCTGCGCTTTGGCTCAGACCTTCGCCTCTCTCGAGCATCTGATAGTCGGGGGATTGATCGCTCCGAATGGGAAAACCGACTGGATTATAGTGTCGGTCTAGTAGATACTATGGCAAGTTGGCGCCTGATAGATGCTGGGGAGCAGGATTACAGTTTGGTGTACTTTCAGGTTACACGGCGTTTCTGACAGGCGCTGTGAGCCTCATAATATAATAAGAGTAAATTACGAGGAGAGAGTTTGATATGTCATCTAAGATCAAGCGTAATGTGTTGAAGTCGATGATCATAGGGGTGTTGGCGTATATGGGGGCTCTGGGGGTCCCGCAGCCTGCGCAAGCAGAATATGCCGATATTGTGATCAATAACTACGCCGATGCGGCGGGCATGCGCCCGGCGGTTTTCCCGCACTGGTTCCACCGTATTCGTTTCCGTTGCAAGGTCTGCCATACAGATCTTGGCTTTGCATTTAAGGCGGGCGGGAACAAAATCACGATGGCAAAAATCATCGATGGTAAGTTCTGTGGCGCCTGCCACAATGGTGAAATTTCATGGTCGGTTGAAAACTGTGCCATGTGCCATTCGGGAATTCCCGGACAACCTACCCATTTCCACGGCAGTACGGTGCAGCGTTTGATCGCGCCGGCATATAAGCCGCTTCAAACCAAAGACACCACAAAATAAAGGAAGCGAGCCATGAATAAAAAAACAAAAGCTATTTCCTTTTCAAGTGCAGTGTTGATGGCTGCATTTCTATGGAACGCGCAAAGCCATGCGGCTGAAATGGGCGATAATCAAGCACCTTTAATGGTGGCTGATATCTCAGCGGCAAACACTTTTAATCTCAACCTGAAAAAACCAAAGTCGCGTAATTTACCGCCGGCTGAAGATGGTATTCATGATCCTGAAAATGAAGCGACACACTCGCTACAGCATCCGCTTGATGCATATAAAGGGCTGCCACCAAGCGATAATGGTAACTATGTGGATTGGGTGAAGGCGATCGATGAAGGTAAACTGCGCCCACGTTGGGATCGTTTTGACCCTAATGCAGAGCCGTTTGTGATGGATCTTGACATCGTGCGTCCCGTCAAAGCGTCTGTGCCGGATGTGGTCTTCCCGCATCGCCAGCATACTGAGTGGCTTTACTGCTCAAATTGTCATCCGGCGATTTTTGTACCACAGCGCCTAGCGAATCAGATCAGCATGTCAGCGATCCTGTTAGGGCAAAAATGTGGCGTATGTCACGGCAAGGTCTCATTTCCTGTCGAGACAAAAACCTGTCGCAAATGTCACTCGAAGCCAAAACCCGCTGATTGGGAGCCGCCTTTGAGTGAAGCAACACTGAAGAATCCTTGGAAATAACCGACATTATTAGTTCGAGCTGGTACATATTCTAAGGTTGTAAAGTTAACGCCGGGCGAGTTCATCGCCCGGCGTTCCCTATAATGTGTTTCAGTTTTGATTAATTGTTGAGTTAATTTAAGGATTATTGAAACCATGAAAATATCATTTCAGACGCGCCACCCGATACAGATTGGAGTATTATCCATACTGCTTGGGTTCACGCTGCCCGCTCACTCAGATGATTGGGGCGACGATGAAGCACTCGAGATTGAACGCATCTTTGTTGTGACCGCAGATGATAAAGTTGATGCTCACCCTTTTTATG
>JALSHQ010000054.1 GCA_026982145.1 Gammaproteobacteria bacterium
TGGTGGTGGTGGGCGACGGTGATTTTTTATCGAGTGGGTATCTCGGTGTGGGTGGCAACCTGCAACTGGCGATGAATATGGCCAACTGGTTGGTGAACGATGACACGCTGCTCTCGATCCCCGCACGCAGTGCGACGGATATCACTTTAGCGTTGAGTGAGTTTGAGCTGGCGATGGTGGGGGTTTTCTTTTTGGTGGCACTGCCACTGCTGCTGTTGGCTGCCGGGTTTTTCATCTGGTGGCGACGCCGTCGTCGGTGAAGTTCGGCATGGGCGCTCGCTGGTTATTGAATCTGCTGCTGTTGTGCATCGTGGGCGCGTTGGCGGCGTTGGCCTATTTTCGGCCGGGGCTTGAGCTGTCGGTAGCGGCATCCACACTTTCTCAGCAACTGCCCGAGCAAGTGCAGCAGCTTCAAATTGAACGGCCGGAACATGCACCCATTACCCTAGTGCGCAGTGTTGACGGCTGGCAGTTGAGCGCACCCATTCAGCTGCCCGCTAACCCTTTTCGCATCGAGCCTTTATTGCAGTTGCGCCGCGCGGTAAGCCGTTCCAATTTCCCCGCCGTGGCTGATGCGCTGCATCAATATGGTTTAGCCGAGCCGGAAGTCTGGTTGATGCTGGATGGCGAGCGTTACGCCTTTGGTGTGGTGGAGCCGCTGAACGGTTATCGCTATGTGAGGGTAGGTGGGGTAGTGCATCTGATCACGGACCGTATTCATCACTATCTATTGATGTCGCCGTATGATTTTGTCTCTTTGCAGCTGTTACCGCCGCGTGGTGAGTTGGTGGCGGTGCGCAGTGGCCTGCGCCTCATTGATGATGAGCTTGTGTTGGGTGGCTGGCGTGAAGCGCAGGCGCGACGTGTTTCCGCCTACCGTGAGCCGCAGGAAGGGGTAGAAACATTGCACCTTGTTATGAGTGATGGGGTGCAATTGCAGGTTGATATTTTACGGCGCGAGCCTGAATTTATTTTGGGGGTGAGTGCGAGAGGCGTGCGCTATCATTTTACTGAGGAGGTGGGCGAGCGCCTGTTGCAGATGATGGCGGACGATGCCTGAGTTGCCAGAGGTTGAGACAACGCGTGCAGGTATCGCACCGCATCTGGTGGGGCAGCGGGTGGTCGAGGTAAAGGTCTATCAGCGACAGTTGCGCCAGCCGGTGACGCCGGGCTTAGCGACGGCGCTCAAAGGCGGGGTGATCAATGCGGTTGAACGGCGCGGCAAATACCTGCTACTCAAGAGTGGGCAGGGCTGTGTGATTATTCACCTTGGAATGTCCGGCAGCCTGCGGCTCGTGAAGCGTGATCAGCCGCTGGAGAAACATGACCACGTAGCGTTTTTGTTGGCAAGTGGGAAGTCGCTCCGTTTTCGGGATCCGCGCCGTTTTGGGCTGGTGTTGTGGACGCGAAAACCACCGCAGCAACATCCACTTATCACAAAGCTTGGAGTGGAGCCGCTGGAGGCAAATTTTGATGGCGATTATCTTTACGCGGCGGCACAAAAAAGGACGGTCGCCATTAAGCAGCTCATTATGAATGGGCAGGTTGTCGTTGGCGTCGGGAATATCTATGCCAGCGAGGCGTTGTTTCGTGCTGGGGTGCATCCCGCGCGTGCCGCAAAGCGGATCTCCCGAGTGCGTTATGAACGCTTGGTGGTTGCGATCAAATCAGTGTTGGCGGAAGCCATTAAGCAGGGCGGCACGACACTACGCGACTTTTATAACGGTGCAGGGGAGCCGGGTTACTTTAAGCAGCACCTGAAGGTGTATGGCCGTTCCGGGTTAGCTTGTGTAGAGTGTGGTGCAGCAATTCGCCAGATAGTGCTGGGGCAGCGCTCCACTTGGTACTGTGGGCGCTGCCAGCGTTGAATTATTTGTCGGTGGGTGCGGGTGCTTGGGTTTCGCTTTGTGAGGTCTGTTCCGCCAGCGCTGCTTCTGCAGCCGCTGCTTTGATGTGAATGACCACGCCGGCCGCTTGCAGTGACAGCGTCTCTGCAATTCCGCTGAGTTCCGAGATATTCTTGCTCAGTGCGAGGTTGGCTTCAAGATTATGGTCAAAGATCAGGTGTGTGATCCCTTTGATATCACGCAGCAGGGTTGCACTATCTTCTGCGGCGTTGGGGAGTGGGAAAACATCACGGCGGGTGGCCAGCATCGTGCGCGCGGGCCACTGACTCGCGGCTTGAAACGGTACGTCGGGATCCGCGGCTTCGACAGCCAGCAGCTGAATGATCTCATCCGTTGGTGACAGCAGTTCGCCCTGCAAAATTTGTCGATACTGTTTGTCTGCCAGCATAAAGGTGCTACTCACAACCACTAAAACGACAATCACAAGCCCTCGCTGTCCTAGTAGGCTGCGGCTATTAAAGGATTGATTGTAGGCAACCAGTAGTGCCATGCCGCGGTAGAGCAGAAGCGCGATTGCGACCATTGCCCATTCTGGGGTCGCGGCCACTAGGCCAATGATGACTGCAAATAATAGTGCGCTGCCTAAAAAATCGTTGAAGAGGAACTCGCGATCTTTAATGATGACAATAACAAGCAACAGCGCGACAATCAGCCCGCCAAACCACCCAGCAGGCTCGCCAAAGCCTATCGCCCCATTTTGAATGGCGTTAGAGAGTGTTATAAGTGGATCGCTGAGCCATTTAATGTCGCTTTGCCAGCCGCTCTGGAACGTGAGGATGAGCGGAATCGCAATTGCGAGGCCTATCAATACCTGCTTTTGTTGTGATTTGTTGAGAGGGTCTTTGATCCATAACCAAGCCAGTGCGAGGACATAGCCTAAGCCGGCCGGGTGCAGGCTAGCAGCCACCATAGCGACGAGCAGTTGAACAAAGAACCATCCCCCTAGTGGGCGTGGCTTCGCGCGATAGGTGTTACTTACCCAGAGGCCAACACCGAATGTGAGTAGCAGCATCGGCCCGGTCGCAACGGCGCTAATCTGCGTGAGGGTCAGTGGACAGATCAGCAAGAGCGCTGTGGCCATCAATGCCGATTCATTGTTTTCTTTATTGGCTTTCCGCGCCCAGTGATATAGCAGCACCGCGCCGAAAAAAGCGAGCATTGCCGTGAAAATTTTGGTGGCCAGTATGCTGCCTGACCAGTAAATGGCGACAGGTAGCAGCAAAATGGCGCGCAGATCAGGGGTGCCAAATGTAGCCACTGGGTTGGCAATGCGATCGACGATTGACCAGAGAAACAGCAGCGCCTTTGCTGCCCCCTCATTAAGCCCATACGGTGTCAGGTTGATGAGGTTAAAGCCCCAAAAAAGAGCGATAATCCAGACTGCGAGTATGATGAGCCTCAGGTATTTTTCAGGAATAGCAACTCGCATGTTCTCTCCGCGTAGGTGTTTTATTCTGGTAGCGCTTGTGTTTTGCAGGTCTGGTAAGTATCAACGTAAGGCAGAGAGCCCTGCGCGTGTAGAAATAAAAGGCTTATTTTATGCGGAGGGCTTGCTCAACTAGTTTGGTTTACACGGAGCTGTAAATGTAGAACACGCCCTAAAGGGCGTGTCTTCTAACTGTTAAAACTTAAATTCTATAACTTGCGTTGTAATAATTCAGTTTAGTTGGCAAGCAGTAGAGGTATAACTGCAAAAATCACTAATACTACTGCAATGGTTGTTATTGGTAGTGCGCCCATAAAATCCCCTCCCAAAAAATACTAAAAAAGTTTGACTTGAATCTTAAATGTAACTGATTAGCCTATTTTTTACTTACGATAACCCCGTAAGACCAAGAGAGTATCTACATTACGTGGTCGATGTCAATAACTCTGCGCGGCAGTTGTGTGTTTTGAGTGAATATTTTAATGTATAAGCGAGAGGCATTGTATATAGTCTCCCAAGATTTATATTGGAATCTTTACAATATCATGCGTTGTTCTATCCACGTAAGCTAGACTGACTCTTCACACCCACGATGAGAAACGAGGGTTATTTTTAGGTATTAAAGGCGTTTATGGCGTGCTCAGGGATTTAAAGGGATTTAATGCTTGAACTGGGTTGAAGGCTCATGTTATATATCACCATCCTTGGGTATTACCAACCAAGATGCTGCAATGCATAGGTTGGTCTACTTTAAGATTTTTTTGGGGGGTATAATGCGCGAATCACTTAGAGAGTTCGACGCGATTAGAACTATTTTTAGGCTTTGTAAGGAGGGATTAAAATGTTAGAGACACCAGCGATTGCAATACTGTACCTACTTTGGTTTATCTTGGCTTTTGGCTTGGCAGCAGTAATGCTGAAAATGAATTCGTAAAAATAGTATTATTTAAGTTTAGCCGGATGATGACTTTGAAAAAGATGGCGAGGGTCTGCTCGTGTCGAGCTTGATGCGACCAATTCCAAGATCATCTGGGAAAAATGTATAAAAATTTGGGAGGGGTCTTGAAATGCGTAGGTACTTAATATTGGTGTCAGCCATGGCTTTTGTTGCAGGCACGCTTGCACCAACAGTGGCTATATCAGCTGGCCAGTACTCGAAAGGGGATGGCAACGTCGGTAATGGTAAAACCATATATGAGCAGGGCAAGGGTGATGTGCCTGCTTGTAACTCATGTCACGGTGTCGATGGCACGGGTGATGACAACATGGGAACGCCTCGCCTTGTAGGGCAGGGCTTTACTTTTTTGCTGAAGCAGTTGGAAGACTATGCGACTGATAAGCGTGAAGACACCACGATGTTTGTTATGAATGCAAATGCAAAAGGGATGAGTCCGCAGGATCGCAGAGATGTGGCGACGTACCTTTCGCAGAAGCAAGTTGATTTTAAGGGTTCCAACTTGAAAGAACTCGCTGCAAACGGTGTTGCTACGGGTAAAACTAACTACGGTAAATCTTTGGTGGAAATTGGCAGCCCTGAGCTGTCGGCATGTAAGTCATGTCATGGCTACGCGGGTCGCGGTGCGCCACCTATTTATCCAGTGATTTTGAATCAGCGTTACACCTACTTGGTTAGCCAATTGAAAAAATTCCGTGATGGAAGTCGTGCTAATGATGTAATGGGGCAGATGCGTGCAATTGCTAGAAAGATGTCAGATGACGACATCAATAACGCAGCGGCATACTTGACAGGTGCTGAGCGCAGCACACCAGGCAACATTCATACACCTTACACACTCCACTAAACAACGGTTTGTTGTAACGACGTAGTAGATGTTGAAAAAGGGGCGGGCAAATTGCTCGCCCCTTTTTTATCTGTGAAATTTATATATGATGAATGCTGAACAGCGCTCATCACGCGAGTTGGTAAACTTTCTAGCATGGCAAAAAAACAACCTCTAAAATCTGGTGAAAAGATACTGCTTGGGATTTTCGGCGCATTTTTCTGTTTGGCAGCCATTGGATATGTGGTGCTGGAGAGTGTGCGCCTGACATCGGATAAGCCAATGTTTACCCAGACGACATTTTTTAACTTTTCAGAAGAAGGAAAGCTTGGGCATGGTTATTACATGAAAGCGAATTGTAATGCCTGTCATCGTGCGGTACGAAGTGGCACCAGCATGGGGTTGTCACTAGATGGTGTGGGTTCAAAGAGAAGTGCCGATTGGTTGGAAGCATTCTTGCTATTTCCTGAGCGGACTTATGAA
>JALSHQ010000055.1 GCA_026982145.1 Gammaproteobacteria bacterium
AAGCGCCCCGTGGGTGAAATCCTCTACGCTGTAGAGCCGGAAGATTTGGTTAAATATGGCTTAATTCCAGAGTTTGTTGGCCGCTTGCCCGTTATTGCCACGCTTGAAGAGCTGGATGAAGCTTCGCTGGTGAAAATCCTGACCGAGCCAAAAAATGCCATCACCAAGCAGTTTGGCAAACTGTTTGAGATGGAAGGGTGCGAGCTTGAAATTCGCGACGATGCACTCAGTGCTGTCGCGTGTAAAGCGATGGAACGAAAGACGGGCGCACGTGGGCTACGCTCAATCATTGAACATGTCTTGCTAGATACGATGTACGACCTGCCCTCGATGGAGAATGTCGCAAAAGTAGTGGTCGATGAAGGGGTGATTAACGCAGACTCCGAACCTTTGGTAATCTACTCCAGCAATGAAAAAAATCAGGCTGTAGCCACAAACGATTGATTTCAAATCGTGTCGCCTTTCAATAGGCGGCATAAATGCGTTATTGAGCATAACCGCAACAACTGTCCCCTTGAAAAGCGTGCTATCGTCCCTAAATAATATTATATATTTAGATGTAAAGGACGGCGCGTTGATGTCGATGAATTTAATGAGAGAGCGTGTAGCCTCACCATCCCCCCGCAGCAGTATGAGGAGTTGTCATGGCCGAGAATGAAGAGTTAACTGAAGTGAATGAAGAGCAGACGATTCTTCCTGTATTACCGCTCAGAGATGTGGTGGTCTACCCTCATATGGTGATCCCGCTGTTTGTGGGACGAGATAAGTCGATTAAGGCGTTAGAAGCCGCGATGGAGCGCGATAAGCAGGTGATGCTGATCTCACAGCGCAATGCATCAATCGACGATCCTCAGGAAGAAGATGTCTACGATATTGGCACGGTAGCAACAATCTTGCAGATGCTGAAGCTCCCGGATGGCACGGTGAAGGTGTTGGTTGAAGGCATCGAGCGTGCGCGCACCGTTCATTTCATGGGTACACAAGAGTATTTTGTTGCGCAGATTGCGATGCTGCGTGCGGCTGAAATGCCAGAGCGAGAAGCTGAAGTGTTGGGTCGTTCTGTTCTTGGACAATTTGATCAGTATGTAAAGCTCAATAGCAAAGTGCCGCCTGAAGTGCTCTCCTCATTGGCTTCGATCGAAGATGCCGGACGTCTAGCGGATACCATTGCCGCCCACATGACGCTGAAAATTGAAGAACGCCAAGAGCTACTGGAGCAGGTTGAGCCGCGTGTTCGCCTTGAACGCCTCATGAGTTTGATGGAGTCTGAAATTGACCTGTTGCAGGTCGAGAAGCGCATCCGTGGGCGCGTTAAGCGTCAGATGGAAAAGAGCCAGCGTGAGTATTACCTGAATGAGCAGATGAAGGCGATTCAGAAAGAGCTGGGCGATATGGACGATGTGCCTAATGAGCTTGATGAACTGGCGCAGAAAATTGAAAAGTCAGGGATGTCAAAAGAGGCGAGGAAAAAGGCCGATGCTGAACTCAATAAATTAAAGATGATGTCGCCGATGTCGGCTGAAGCGGCTGTCGTACGCAACTATATCGATTGGATCACCAATGTGCCGTGGAAAAAGCGCAGCAAAATTTGCCGCCAGTTAACGAAAGCGGAAGATGTGCTTGAGGCTGATCACTTTGGTTTAGAAAAGGTAAAAGAGCGCATTTTAGAATACCTTGCGGTACAGCAGCGGGTTGATAAATTAAAGGGGCCGATCCTCTGTTTAGTGGGACCACCGGGGGTGGGTAAAACATCGCTGGGTCGTTCAATGGCGCGCGCCACTAACCGTAAATTTGTACGTATGGCGCTCGGTGGCGTGCGTGACGAAGCCGAAATTCGCGGCCATCGCCGTACTTATATCGGTTCTATGCCGGGTAAAATTGTGCAAAATCTCTCCAAGGTAGAGACGCGTAATCCACTTTTCTTGCTGGATGAAATCGATAAAATGGCTAATGACTTTCGCGGAGACCCTGCTTCCGCGCTACTTGAAGTGCTCGACCCTGAGCAGAACAGCACGTTCAATGATCACTACTTAGAGGTCGATTATGACCTCTCCGATGTGATGTTTGTCTGCACAGCCAATAGCATGAATATCCCTGGGCCGCTGCTTGATCGTATGGAAGTGATTCGCCTCTCAGGTTACACCGAGGATGAAAAGGTGAGCATTGCACAGCGTTATCTGCTGTCCAAGCAGATCAAAGATAATGGCCTGAAGTCGTCTGAAATCAGCATCTCTGAAGGGGCCATTCGTGACATTGTGCGTTACTACACACGTGAGGCAGGTGTTCGAGGTTTGGAACGTGAGATCTCAAAAATTTGTCGTAAAGTGGTGAAGAGTATCCTGCTTAAAGAGAGCGGCAAAAAAGTGGCTGTGGGTTCCCGTAACCTTGCTAAATATTTAGGTGTGCAGCGATTCCGTTTTGGCTTGGCTGAAGAGCATGACCAAGTGGGGCAGGTGACCGGCTTAGCATGGACTGAAGTGGGTGGCGAGTTACTCACCATTGAAGGCAGTGTGATGGCAGGTAAAGGCAAGCTCACCATTACAGGTCAGATTGGTGATGTGATGCAGGAATCGGTGCAAGCTGCGATGACGGTTGTGCGCAGCCGCGCTGAACTTTTAGGAGTGGATGGTGAGTTCTATCAAAAAAATGATATTCACATCCATGTCCCTGAAGGGGGTATCCCCAAAGATGGGCCCAGTGCTGGCATCGGCATGTGTACCGCGTTGGTTTCTGTATTAACCGGAATCCCAGTGCGCGCCGATGTTGCGATGACAGGTGAAATAACGCTGCGTGGTGAAGTACTTCCAATTGGTGGACTTAAAGAGAAATTGCTTGCTGCCCATCGCGGTGGAATCAAAACGGTGATGATTCCCGATGACAACAAACGAGACCTTATCGAAATACCGGCCAATATTAAAAAAGACCTCGAAATTAAGCCGGTAAAATGGATTGATGAAGTGTTGCAGATCGCTTTACAACACATGCCTGAACCCCTCGTCGATAAAGCGGCTGAGGGCGATATTGCCACAACTAAAAAGTCATCAAAGCTTAAAAAAGGTAGGCAGATAATGCCGCATTAAAAGCCTTGTCATTAGCAGTATAGATAATGTATTCTGCTCGCGCTTCCAGCGTGCAGGATGTTTTATATCATCACTTTTAATGTCGTGTTAATGGCTGAGTAGCTTGACAGCACAGCGGGGCAATTGTATAAAAGGCTCGGTTGTTGGTACCACCTCTGCAAAACCTGTAAACGTTTCTTGAAACACTCTTTGCGGATCATTACTTGAGGGTATGAAATAGTGAATAAATCAGAATTGATTGATGCTGTAGCTGCGTCGGCAGATATTTCAAAGGCAGCAGCGGGTCGCGCCATCGACGGCATGACTACAGCAGTGACCAATGCACTGAAAAAAGATGACAGCGTAACGCTTGTCGGCTTCGGAACATTCTCTGTTCGTGACCGTGCGGCAAGAAAAGGGCGCAATCCGCAGACTGGAGAAGAAATAAACATAAAAGCGGCTAAATTACCTGTATTTAAAGCTGGTAAGACGCTTAAAGATGCCATAAAATAGCCCGCTTCTTGGGTGCTTAGCTCAGCTGGGAGAGCGTCGCCCTTACAAGGCGGATGTCGGGGGTTCGATCCCCTCAGCACCCACCATTTTAAAAGGAGTGGTAGTTCAGTTGGTTAGAATACCGGCCTGTCACGCCGGGGGTCGCGGGTTCGAGTCCCGTCCACTCCGCCAACGTTAAACCTGATAAGGGTGTGCTCAAAAGGCACACCCTTTTTAGTTTCTGGTTCTGATATAATTTTTAGCGATTATTTTGACTTGTTGATTACAACCCTGAGAGAAGATCATGCTTCGACTTATTCGTGAACGTGCGCAAGGCTTTATTGCGTGGGTCATCGTAATACTGATTATTATTCCTTTTGCGCTGTTTGGCATTAACGAATACTTCGAAACGGACTCTAATGTCTATGTGGCAAAGGTCAATGAAGTTCCTATTCCTGAATTCGAATATCGCCGAGTCTACCTCAACGAGCGCGCATTCCGTCAATCACTGGTGGGCGATAATCTAGACTCCCCTTTCATGAACGAAGATTCAATCAAGCGCAGCGCATTGGATCGGATTGTGACGACAGAGGTGATGTCGCAAGCGGCAAATGCTAATGGTTTTGATGTGGGTGATCAGCTGTTACTGCAGGCGATTGCTTCACGTGAAGAGTTTCAAGCGGATGGTGTTTTTGATGCGTCACTATATAACTCCCTGCTGAGAGCGAACAATCTTTCACCGGCTGATTTTGAAGCGAATGTGCGCCGCGAGATGATGGCTAATCAGTTTGTTTCTGGTGTGATGGATTTAGCGGTCGTCACTGACAATGAGCTCGATGCACTGCTGCGCATTCAGGAGCAGCAACGTGAGATTGGCTATATGGTGCTGAGGGCAGACGCGCTCAAGCAGGATGAGGCGAATGATTTTACGGATGAAGCGATAAAAGCACATTATGAAAAAAATATTGACCGCTTTGCACTGCCAGAGCAGGTGAGCCTTGATTATGTTGAGCTGTCAGCAAAAGATCTATTAGGCGATATTGAGGTCGAAGAATCTATCTTAATCGAACTATATGAAGACCGTATCGACAGCTTTGGTTTGCCAGCAGAGCGTCGCGCACGCCACATTCTGATAAATGCAGAAGAAGGCGCTAGCGAAGCAGAGATTGAGGCAGCACGCAGTAAGGCCGCCGCGCTATTGGCTCGGATCAAAGCGGGTGAACCCTTTGAAGATGTGGCAAAAGAAAATTCTGATGATGCCGGCTCTGCAATAGAGGGTGGTGATCTCGGTTATTTTGAGCGCGGTAATATGGTAACCGCATTCGATGATGTTGTATTTAAGATGCAGGTCGGTGAAGTGAGTGAGCTAGTGAAAACCCCATTTGGTTTTCACATCATTAAACTTGAAGATATTCGAGAAGGCCACACCAAATCATTTGAAGAAGTGCGTGCGGATCTTGAGCACTCATACCGTGAACAGCAGGCGGAAGATCTGCTTTTTGATCAGCTAGAGGTCTTGAGTAATCTGACATATGAAAACCCGGATTCACTTTTGATTGCTGCAGATCAAATGGAGCTGGAGATTAAAACAACAGACTTCTTTGATCGCAATAGTGGTTCCGGAATAGCGGCTGATAGCAATGTCAGAAAAGCCGCCTTTAGCAGCGAAGTGATGGCCGGGAATAACAGCGAGCCTTTAGAGATAGGTGAAAACTATATCGTAGTCTTTCGTGTGAATGAACATAAGCCGGAATCTTACCGCCCGCTTGATGAGGTGCGTGATGATGTAATTGCACTGCTGCAGGATCATACCGCTAAGGATGCCGCTGTTTCACTGGGCAGCTCGCTACTAAAACAGTTTGAAACCGGTGCTGATGTTATTGCAATTGCAACCGAGCAAGGTGTTGAGTGGACGAAAAGTGAGCTAATCAAACGCTCAGATAATACAGTTAATCGGGAGATATTGAACGCAGCATTCCGCATGGCAAAGCCTACGGGAGATGAGGTTCAGTGGCATGGCTTTGAGCTAATGAATGGTGACTATG
>JALSHQ010000056.1 GCA_026982145.1 Gammaproteobacteria bacterium
CTCACCGGGGTGCCGGTGGGGGCTGCGATGTCCATGCCGCTATGCGGTTTTCGTGGTTGACCGTTGAAGATGCGGCGCAGCCCAAACGAGCTGCTGCGTCGTCCCTCAACAGGTGAAATAAAGGCTAAATCGTGAAGTGTGCGCGCATCCCAATGCGCCAATGTTTTTTGGGTACGCCGCTTTTCACGGGTGATGCGCTCCATGTCTTCTGCATAAGGGTTGACCTTGCGCTTGTTGGTAACCGTGAGGCGCTGCGTTTTATAGGCTTTGTTCTTGATTGAAAAGTGGTGTGCGACAGTTTTACCTGTGGCCATCTGTTGTTTGATTTGGTGACTGCCGGGCTTCGCTGTGAGTGGAATGCCGACCACCGCCAGCCAGCGATCACCATTATTGATCACCAGTAGCGATTTATTGTTGTAATGAGCCGCTGGCACTGCTCCGTGGCTATCCTCAGCAAGCTCAACGATGACCACCCCGCCGGGCACGGCAGATGTGTTCGGTAGCGTGACCGCCTGCGCCGTTTGTACCAAGAAGAGCAGCACAAAAGCGATGCCAAAGCAGCGCAGCAGCGTGGTTTGATATTTTACTTTACTCATTATTGATAGCCTCTGTGACTACGCATAGCAGTCGCCCTTGCGCTAGCTTTGTCTCAACCCGATCTCCGATCGCGACTGCGCTGGCATCGCGCAGTACTTTGCCTTTATGGTGGGTCGTCATTGAAAAGCCGCGCCCCAGCACCGCCAGCGGACTGACGGCATCGAGCGTGCGGCTCGCCGCCTGTAACTGCTGTTGGCGCTGTTGCAACTGCTGCTGTGTGGCACGTTTTAGGCGTGATGTCAGCTGTTGCTGCCGCTGCTGAAGTTGCTGAATATGGATGCTAGGGTTGTGCTGTAATAGTTTGGTAGCTGCGTGAGCGAGCCCACTGCGGCGCTGTTGCAGTTGCTGCTGCAGGTTGCGTTGCAGCCGCTGTTCCAGCCCATCAAGGCGTTGTGCTTGCTGCTGTAGCTGTTGCCCCGGGTGTTGCTGCTGCAACCTTTTTTCCAACCATACGCGTTGTTGCTGGCGCTGGTTAAGCTGCTGCGTTATCGCGGTTTGCAGGTGTGACTGGAGCTGTGTAAAGCGCTTTAGCCATGCATCGCGATCTGGGCTGACCAGCTCGGCGGCACCTGATGGGGTGGGGGCGCGCAGGTCGGCCACAAAATCGGCGATGGTAAAATCGACCTCATGGCCAACGCCAGAGACGATCGGGATCGGGCAGTTGTGAATGGCACGCGCCACCTGCTCATCATTAAAAGCGATCAGATCTTCAAGTGAGCCGCCGCCACGCGCCACAATCAACACATCGCACTCTTTGCGCTTGCCCGCTGCTTCCAGTGCGCTCACGATCTCTGAGGCCGCCGCAGAACCTTGCACCGCGACGGGGTAAATCACGACCGGAATCGCCGGAAAACGCCGCTCCAAAATGTGCAAAATATCACGTACGGCCGCCCCCGTGGGGGAGGTGATCACACCGATTTGGGCGGGCAGCGTCGGCACGGCTTTTTTAGCGGCGGCATCAAACAGCCCCTCAGTATCGAGGCGCTGTTTAAGCTGCTCAAACGCACGGCGCAGCGCGCCATCGCCCGCTTCCTCCATATGTTCAATGAGCATCTGGTACTCTCCTCGCGCCTCATACAGGCTCAACTGCGCGCGCACCAGCACTTGGCTGCCATTTTCAGGCTGAAAGCGCAGTCGGCTATTTTTGCCACGAAACATCGCGCAGCGGATCTGCGCCGAGGCGTCTTTAAGGGTGAAATACCAGTGGCCGGAAGTGGGGCGAGCAAGGTTCGAAATTTCTGCCTCTACCCATACCAGCGGGAAATTTCCCTCTAGTAGGTCGCGCACTTCACGATTCAGGCGTGAAACGCTAAAGATCTCACGCTGGGGGCGGCTGTGGGCTGCCGGTGTCTCTGCGGGGGGGGTATAGAAATCTCGGAATTTACTCATGGATCTCATGATAACATCTTGAACAAAATAGAAAATCCACTCTTGGGTTGGATCGTGGCGGCGGATATTTCCGGTTTACCGCGCAGGCTGCACTCTCTATAATACCCGGCTAGTTTTTGATAGGGGCCACTATATGCGTATTGCTCAGGAAGCGTTCACCTTTGATGATGTACTGCTACTGCCAGATCATTCCACGGTGCTGCCGCGAGAGGTTGACCTCAGAACACGCCTAACGCGCGAAATCACGCTGAATATTCCGCTGATCTCATCGGCGATGGATACCGTCACCGAAGCACGCCTTGCGATTGCACTGGCGCAAGAGGGCGGCATCGGCATCATCCATAAAAATATGACAGCCGAACAGCAAGCCAATGAAGTTCGCGCCGTCAAAAAATATGAGAGTGGCGTGATCAAAGAGCCGATCACCGTCTCACCCGATGTGACGATTCGTGAAGTGATGGGCATTACCCGTGCTAACAAGATCTCCGGCGTACCGGTGGTCGACGGCGAAGCGCTGGTCGGCATTGTGACCGGGCGAGATCTCCGCTTTGAGACCCAGTTAGACAACCCGGTCTCCAGCATCATGACCCCCAAAGCACGCTTGGTTACGGTGCGAGAGGGTGCTGAGCGTGACGAGATTCTCTCACTGCTGCATAAATATCGCATTGAAAAAGTGCTGGTGATCAACGACAGCTTCCACCTGCGCGGCCTGATCACAGTGAAAGATATTCAAAAATCGACTGATTTCCCCAACGCTTGCAAAGATAGTGTGGGTCATTTGCGCGTAGGCGCGGCGGTGGGTACAGAGGCTGATGACCGTATTGAAGCGTTGGTGAATGCCGGCGTGGATGTGTTGATTGTAGACACCGCGCATGGCCACTCACAAAAAGTGCTCGACCGTGTGAGCTGGGTTAAAAAGAATTTTCCTGATGTGCAGTTAATTGGCGGCAATGTGGGCACTGGTGAAGCGGCAAAAGCGCTGGCGGATGCGGGTGCCGATGGTGTGAAGGTGGGCATTGGGCCGGGGTCGATCTGCACCACTCGTATCGTGACTGGTGTCGGTGTGCCACAGGTCACCGCGATCGCTAATGTGGCCAAAGCGCTGGAAGGCACCGGCGTGCCGTTAATTGCCGATGGTGGCATCCGTTTCTCGGGTGATTTGGCCAAGGCGATTGTCGCGGGGGCACATGCGATCATGATCGGCAGCATGTTTGCCGGCACCGAAGAGTCACCGGGTGAGGTCGAGCTTTTTCAGGGGCGCTCTTATAAATCGTATCGCGGCATGGGGTCACTCGGTGCGATGAGTGCCGCGCACGGCTCCAGTGATCGCTACTTTCAGGAAGAGCACCAGATCGAAAAGCTGGTGCCAGAAGGGATCGAAGGGCGTGTGGCATACAAAGGGAGCATGGTCGCGATTGTCCACCAGCTGCTGGGTGGTGTGCGTGCCAGCATGGGCTACACGGGTTGTGCCAACATTGCAGAGATGCGCACCAAACCGCGCTTTGTGCGCGTGACCGGGGCAGGGATGAAAGAGAGCCATGTTCATGATGTCACCATCACCAAAGAAGCGCCCAATTACCGTATCGATTAACCATTTACCCGGCAGCGAGCTGCTGCCCTATTATTAACCTACTCAATTGGCCAAGCCGTGACTGATCATAATATCCACTCTGACCGTATCTTGATTCTTGATTTTGGCTCCCAATATAGCCAGCTCATTGCACGTCGCGTGCGTGAGGCGGGGGTTTATTGTGAACTTCATGCTTGGGATATGAGTGAGCAAGCGGTGCGTGACTTCAACCCCAAAGGGATTATTCTCTCTGGTGGGCCGGAGTCTGTCACGGCTGATGAAGCATCACCACGTGCACCCGAGATCGTGTTCCAACTGGAAGTGCCGGTGCTCGGCATCTGCTACGGCATGCAGACGATGGCGGCGCAGATGGGGGGCGAAGTTGAATCTGCCGACCATCACGAATATGGCCACGCACAGGTGCGCGCACGAGGCCACTCACAACTACTGCTCGACATCGAAGATCACACCACCGTTGAGGGTTACGGCATGCTTGATGTCTGGATGAGCCATGGGGATCGTGTGAGCAAGCTGCCAGAAGGGTTCAAATTAATCGCGAGCACAGAGAGCGCACCGATTGCGGGCATTGCGGATGAGTCGCGTGGTTTCTACGGCCTCCAATTTCATCCGGAAGTGACGCACACCCATCAGGGCAAGCGCATTATCGATCGCTTTGTCCATTTCATCTGTGGCTGCGAACAGTTATGGACGGCTGAAAACATCATCGAAGATAGCATTCAGCAAGTGCGCCAACAGGTTGGCACCGACGAGGTTTTGCTAGGACTTTCGGGTGGGGTGGATTCCTCCGTTGTGGCGGCATTGTTGCACAAAGCGATTGGCGACCATCTCACCTGCGTCTTTGTCGACAACGGTCTGTTACGCCTCAATGAAGGTGACCAAGTGATGGCGATATTTGCTGAGCACATGGGGGTCAAGGTGATCCGTGTGGACGCTGAAACGCGCTTTCTTACCGCGCTTGACGGCGTAAATGACCCAGAACAGAAACGAAAAATCATCGGCAATCTATTTATTAAGGTCTTTGAAGAAGAGGCCGAGAAGCTGGCGAATGTAAAATGGCTGGCGCAAGGCACGATCTATCCTGATGTGATCGAATCAGCAGGTGCCAAGAGCGGCAAGGCGCATGTGATCAAATCACACCATAACGTTGGTGGCCTGCCAGAAAATATGAAGCTGAATCTGGTCGAGCCGCTGCGAGAGCTGTTTAAAGATGAAGTGCGCCGCCTCGGTGTAGAACTGGGATTAGCGCATGAAATGGTATATCGCCACCCCTTCCCGGGGCCGGGGCTTGGGGTGCGTATTCTGGGCGAAGTCAAAAAAGAGTATGCAGATTTACTGCGCCGAGCCGACGCGATCTTCATTGAAGAGCTGCACAAGCATGAGCTCTACCAAAAGGTCAGCCAAGCATTTACTGTATTTTTGCCGGTAAAATCGGTTGGCGTGGTGGGAGATCAGCGCCGCTATGAATATGTAGTCGCAGTGCGCGCGGTTGAAACCATCGATTTCATGACCGCACGCTGGGCGCACCTACCGTATGAATTTCTAGAAGTGATCTCTAGCCGCATTATCAACGAAGTTCCCGGCATCTCACGGGTCGCCTATGATATCTCCAGCAAACCACCCGCCACCATCGAGTGGGAGTAGCTACCCTAGAACGCCGCCCAGCGGGCTGATTACCGCATTGCCACCGCGCTGAATCACATGGGTGTAGATCTGCGTGGTACGCACATCCTTGTGCCCAAGCTGCTCTTGCACAGTGCGAATATCCGCGCCGCGTTCTAGTAGGTGGGTGGCAAAGGAGTGCCGCAGTGTGTGGCAGCTTGCGGGTTTTTGAATCCCGGCTCGACGAATGCTATTTTTAATCGCACGTTGCAGCGCGCTTTCGTTAAGATGATGGCGGCGAATTTTATTTGAATGCGGATCAAGGCTCCTGCGCGAGGCGGGAAAAAGATATTGCCATGCCCACTGCTTACCTGCACTGGGGTATTTTCGTGCCAGCGCATGAGGCAGA
>JALSHQ010000057.1 GCA_026982145.1 Gammaproteobacteria bacterium
CCCGCCACAGGTTCAACAATAATGCAGGCAATTTGATCGCCCACTTCTGCGAAGGTTGTGCGCACTTGCTCAATGTCGTTAAAGGTGAGGGTGATGGTGTGTTCTGCCAATGATGCTGGCACACCGGGTGATGTGGGCACGCCAAGGGTCAGCGCACCGGAGCCGGCCTTTACTAATAAAGAGTCAGAGTGGCCGTGATAGCACCCTTCAAATTTAACAATTTTGTCACGATGGGTATAACCACGCGCCAGACGGATCGCGCTCATCGTTGCCTCGGTGCCGGAGCTAACCATGCGCACCATCTCAATCGATGGCACCAACTCGCATACCTTTTCAGCCATGACGGTTTCGATTCGGGTGGGGGTGCCAAAACCGAGGCTATTATCAACGGCATCTTTAACGGCTTGTGTGACCGCCGGGTGGGCGTGCCCCAGAATCATCGGTCCCCATGAGGCGACATAGTCGATATAGCGGTTGTCATCTTCATCGATGGTGTAGGCACCCTCGCCACGTTTCAGAAAAATAGGCTCACCGCCAACACCGTTGAAGGCGCGCACTGGCGAGTTAACGCCGCCGGGGATATGTTTTTTAGCGGCTGTAAAAAGGTCGTGTGATTGTGTCATTGCTGCTTCCCTTAAATTTTTCTATGAGCTATCTATTTAAACAGTTGCGCGTATTGCTGTGCCGCAGTGCGAATGTCTGTTTTTGTAAACAGGCCGTTAATCGCTGCTAGCATGTCGGCTCCCGCATCCACCAGTGGCTTGCCATTATCGGGAGTGATGCCTCCAATCGCAATCACTGGAAGAGTGATTTCATTTTTTGCTTGTCGCAGCAGCGCAAGGTCTGCCCCAGCTGCAAGCGGTTTGGTGGCAGAGGCAAAAAAGCGTCCGAAGGCGACATAGTCCGCACCGCTTTCTTGAGCTGCAAGCGCCAAATCGATGGAATTGTAACAGGAGGTGCCGATGATTGCCCGCTCCCCCAGTTGTGCTCGCGCCGTTTGCAGGGGGGGGTCGTCTTGCCCGAGGTGTACGCCATCGGCACCAATGGCGGCGGCGAGCGCAATATCATCATTGATGATCAGCGGGACCGAGCGCTTGCGACAGCACGCAAGCAGTGCGCGTGCTTGCTGTGTGCGGAGGGTGGCGGGTAGTTTTTTATGGCGATACTGAATCATGCGCGCACCGCCATCAATGGCAGCAATCACTTGGTCTGATAAAGATTCTGGGCTGAGCAGGGCTACATCGTGGGTGATCGCATAGAGGCCGTGGAAGAGACCCTGCTGATGAGCCACGAAATGGCTCATGCCTCGGCAGAGTGTTCTTCTGTGCTTTCTTTTTCTTCTTCAGCAGTTTCGGTCTCATCGCGCGCCCAGAAAAGGCGGTTCGGGAGGTGCTGCCCCATGCCAAGGCGATATGCGGCACGCAGTGATTCCCAAGTATATTCCTGCGCCTCGTGCACGGCGCTGAAGGGCTCCATCCCTTGTGCCAACAGGCCTGCGATGGCCGCGGCGAGGGTGCAGCCGGAGCCGTGGTAGGTGTTGGGCAGCCGGTCCCAAGTGAAAGATTCTAACTTGCGGCGGTTGCCGTAGAGTGTATTGGTCACATCGGTGGTCGCTTCGTGGGTGCCAGTGATTAAAACGTATTCACAGCCCATCTCCAGCAGCTCCTGTGCGCAGGCGTCGAGTGAGTCCGCTTCGTGAGCAAGAATGCGAGCTTCTATGCTGTTGGGGGTTAAAAGTGTGGTTAGAGGCAGTAATAGCGCGGTGATGGCCTCGATCATCTCTTCATCCGCGATCTCATTGCCGCCACCGGCCACCAGTACCGGGTCCAAAATGACAGGGACATTGGGGTAGTCGACGAGGATCGTATGAATCGCTTCGATCACCTCGACACTGCCCAACATGCCGATCTTGAAGGCGGCGATGGGCATATCTTCAAGCACCGCACGCGCCTGTTGTACTAATAGACTGGCCTCGATAGGCACATAACCCTGTATATCTTGCGTGTCCTGAATGGTCAGCGAGGTGATGACAGGTGCAGCATGACACCCCATGCTCGCGAGCGCTTCAATGTCGGCTTGTATTCCCGCGCCGCCAGTCGGGTCATTGCCAGAAAACGCCATAACGGCTGGAAAGGGTTGATTTGGTGGCATGGTGTTACCTGCGGCTAGGGGCTGATTTGATGATGAACGCTCTATGTTAGCACCAATTTGAGGGGCGATGGTGAGGTGGTAAAAGTGTTGGTGAGTGGCTCTTCATGATATGCAGGCGTAAAAAAGCCAGTCATTAAGACTGGCCTTTTCACTTCTTTATCTTAAATCTGAATTACAGAGCAAGAATAAAGTCGACCAGTGTTTCGATGTCAGCATCGGCTACACGTGGTGAGTATGGAGGCATTGGAACGCCACCGGTAATGTCATTCCAGTTACCTTTACCGCCTTTTTTAACCTTTGCGATCATTGCTGCGCGATCAGGTTTTTTAGCGGCAACATCTTTCCAAGCTGGGCCAACAACTTTCTTTTCAATACTGTGACATGCTAGGCAACCACTCTTCTTAGCAAGATCCAGGTCAGCAAAAGCCTGACTTGAGCCCAGCATCAAGAGAGCAGCGGCAGGAACGCTTAACCAACGTGCTTTCATACTTTTCTCCTCATTCTAAGGGTATTAATGGATACAACAGTCACGGGCTCTCCCCTCTGAAAACCTGTAACACTCCCTCCCATAATTGAATTTTTCTCTACTAAAATCCAAAAAGGGTGGTTAAAGCAATCGTCTCACTCACGGTGAGTATTACCAGCGCTCTTTTATGCCACGGCCGATTACGGGTGTCAAGTTTGGTTCAGCAACCATTCAGTTAAACTGTAGTTAAAAAATCGAAAATTGAGACGAGCCTCACAATTTAGCGGAAAACCCATGTTTATTGGCAAGAAATGTAGGTTGGCAGCAGACCCAAAATGGCAAATTTAAGCAGATCTTGAATTTATGCTGAATAGAGGTTTTAATACACATCGTTTATTACGATTGTAATAATCGTATATTTCTTATGTTCTCTGTGTGGTTTTAGTGATGTGGCTAAAAATGAGAGGCAACTATGATGCCTGACGTAATGGTAGTGGGCAATATGGATGGCAGAGGGGGCTGTTGCACCGGCACCATTTTACGACGCCCCAAAAGGGTGTGGTTATTAATCACTGTGAGCCGACTAAAATTATTATCGGCATTGTTGGTAGGATTGTTGTTAATACCACTCGCCGCCAGTGGTGAAATTATCAGTAGAGCTGTTCATGAGTGCCAAGGCTGTCATACAGGAATGAGTCACCCGGTTGTAAAGCAGGCCACGCTGGAGGGGTGCATTAGCTGCCACGCAGAAAATGAGGTGCGCCTCGGGCGAGGCCATACCGATGATCAATGGCCCCTGTCGGCACACGGCGCGCAGGCAAACGAGGACGAGAAATTTTCGGCAGGGATGGGCGTGCCCATGAGGTATGACGGGACGAAGATTGGCAGCCAGCCGAATGAGATGGTCTTAATTCCGGCTGGAGTGTTTACCATGGGGTCAGATGAGCGCTTGCCGGATGAAGGGCCTGCGCATCAAGTCACTTTACCGACCTACTGGCTCGATCGCTATGAGGTAACAAACGCACAGTACAAACAGTTTATCGATGCGACAAATCGTAAATCACCGCGTCACTTCGAGAATAGAACATTCCCTAAGCAGATGGCGGATCACCCGGTTGTGTATGTCAGCTGGTATGACGCACGTGATTATTGCGAATGGGCAGGCAAGCGTCTGCCAACCGAAGCGGAGTGGGAGAAGGGGGCACGCGGCAGTGATGGAAGGCGCTACCCCTGGGGAGATAAGTTTGAGATGACTCGAGCCAACATGCCGCAACGTTGGAACACGCTAAAGCAGGCGGGCAGCACCACGCCGGTGGGCGCATTTGAAAGCGGGGTTAGCCCATTTGGCCTGTATGACATGTCTGGTAATGTCTGGGAGTGGACATCATCATGGTACAAAGCTCACCCAGGTAACAAGAAGCTGACAGAAA
This sequence comes from Gammaproteobacteria bacterium, assembly GCA_026982145.1. Classification (GTDB taxonomy): domain Bacteria; phylum Pseudomonadota; class Gammaproteobacteria; order SZUA-140; family SZUA-140; genus SZUA-76. Next base: position 4,048 of record JALSHQ010000057.1, read on the forward strand.
ACTACGGTGAAACATATAAAGTCTTGAAAGGAGGCTCATGGTGGAACTGCAGCTTCTACCGGTGCGGCGCATCGGCACCGGCCTTTAATCGCTCATTTTTTTTACGTTCGACACGAAACAAAAGCTTTGGGTTTCGATGTGCTAAGAGTGCAGAGGGGGGATGATGAAACGATCCAAAATCATAGCGCTAATCACCATATATATGGGTGCCCTCGGTGTTGCAGGTGCTGGCGAGGAGGTGCCACAGAGTCGTGTTGCTGAAAGTATGAAGTTAATACCGGCAGGGGAGTTTATCAGGGGCAGCAACAAGGCTGAAAAGGGCAACAAAGCGGGTGAGTTTGGGAATGCAAAGCCTTGGTACCTTGATGAGCATCCTGAGCACCCAATGTACTTGGCTGACTTTTATATCGATGAGCGTGAGGTCTCCAACGGGCAATACCTAAAATTTGTAGCGCAGGGCGATTATGTGCCGCCGCAATATTGGGTGACGAATGGCTATCTGTTGAGCCTGCGCCGCAACAAGATCAAAGCGGCCAATGTTGAAAAATTACGGCGTTTGGTAGTCAAAGTGTTTCGGCTTGATATCGATACACGCCAGATGAATAAAGCACAATTAGTTGAAGAGATCGATAAACGTTTGGCCTATATGGACTTATTGCCAGTCGTCTATGTGAACTGGTTTGACGCAAAGGCATACTGCGAATGGCGAGGGAAACGTTTGCCAACCGAGGCGGAGTGGGAGAAAGCAAATCGCGGAACAGAAGGGCTAGAGTTTGCTTGGGGGAATCAATGGCACTACGGTCAGAGCAATAGCGGCGAAGAGATTTGGGATGATGGTGTTGCGCCTGTTGGCTCATATCCGGGGGACAAGTCACCCTACGGCATACTTGATATGAGCGGGAATGTCTCTGAATGGACGGAGAGCTGGTACCAGCCCTATGCAGGCTCGGACTACAGCAGCAAAAATTTTGGTGAACAGTTCAAGGTGGTAAAGGGTGCCGCTTGGGGCGGCGAAGGGCACTATGCGCTAAAGTTATTTCAGCGCGGGGCATACCGCTATAACCTTAAGCCAGAATCGCAACATGAAGACCTTGGTTTTCGATGTGCAGCCGATGTAAAGTTGGTGAGCGCCGAGGCAAAATCACAATAATGCTCACTATCTAGCCATAGGGCCAGTTCACCCGCATGATAGATCCCTGTTAACATGGCAGCTTCGTTAAAAATAGATCAACGGATAAGCGATGAAGCGCTACTGCACCCCCCTCATTCTGTTCACTTTACTGTGTGCAGGTTACACAAAACAGCTGCTGGCAGCGCCGCTTTGGATTCAAGGTTGGCAGCAGGCCAGTGAGATGAACACTGCGCGTGCCGGCGCTGCTATTTTGCAAGCGAATGGTGTGATTTATGCGATTGGGGGTATCGATGGGCGTGACTTCCTAAGCACCACGGAATACAGCAAAATAAAGCCGGACGGAACACTTGAACCATGGAAGCGCAGTGCGGTGCTTAATGATGCCCGTGGTTTTTTTGATGCAGT
>JALSHQ010000058.1 GCA_026982145.1 Gammaproteobacteria bacterium
GGAAACAGGGGTCAGAGAGTAATAGTTCCTAATATACACGGTTGGTGATATTGTAAAGGCGTAGGTAATCTATTCACACGGAGGTGAATCATGCCACGCAAGCCCCGTTTTATTCTTCCCGGCATACCTCAGCATGTGATTCAGCGGGGAAATAACAGAGAACCCTGTTTTCTGTCTGAAACAGACTACTGTCGTTACCTCAGTGACCTCAAACAATCAGCGGAAAAATATCACTGTCAGATACACGCCTACGTATTGATGACCAACCATGTTCACTTATTAGTCACTCCCACAGAAGAATACGCAATCTCAGCAATGATGCAGGCACTGGGTCGGCGATACGTCACCTATGTAAATCGTACCTACGGCAGGACAGGCACGCTATGGGAGGGGCGTTATAAAGCAAGTCTCGTCGATAGCGAAGGTTATTTGTTGAGTTGCATGCGTTACATTGAACTTAATCCGATCAGGGTGAGCATGGTTCAACACCCCGGTGAATACCGATGGTCAAGCTATGCGGCTAATGGTCAGGGCGCGGAAGATGACGTGTTAACACCACACAGCTTGTATCTGGCATTAACAGAGGAGGAGCACAAGCGAGCAACCGTCTATCGTGACCTCTTTCGCAATCATGTCGATGATGAGCTGTTACATGAGATAAGAGAGGCACTGAATCATGAGCTGGTATTGGGACGCTCCTATTTCAAGGATAAAATTGAACAGATGACGTCACGGCAAGCGCGTATGGGCACTCCCGGGAGGCCGCGCGTTGCAGAGGAGGGTGCTGAATATCGATAGGATAGTATATTAGAAACAATTACTCTCTGACCCGGGTTGTTTGACCCGGGTTGTTCGCTGATACGTTGATGGGTGAATGCTATTCGTTAACAATATCCTGCAGTGCAGTGACCAATGCTTTGCATTCATCCGCAGTGCCGATGGTGATACGCAGGTATTGATCGATGCGCGGTTTATTGAAGTAACGCACAATAATATTCCGTACCCGTAGATGGCCTGCGAGGCCGGCCGCATCGTGTTGTGGGTGGGTGATAAACAGAAAATTAGCTTGCGATGGAATGATGTTAAAGCCAAGCGCTTTAAGTTGTGCGGCGAGCTGTTCACGCGAGGTGATGATCTGCTTGCGGGTGTATTCAAAATGCGTTTTATCTTCGATGGCCGCACAAGCGCCACTGATGGCAATGGTATCGAGCGGGTATGAGTTGAAGCTATCTTTGACGCGCGTTAACCCTTTAATCAGTTCCGCATTTCCCATCGCAAAGCCGACGCGTAGCCCGGCCAGTGAACGTGATTTTGAGAGTGTCTGTATCACCAGCAGGTTTGGGTAGTGCTCAATCAGCACAACAGCCGAGGTGCCGCCAAAATCGATATAGGCTTCGTCGATCACCACGACTGAATCGGGGTTGTTTTTGAGCAGTGCTTCAATCGCATCAAGCTCAAGGCCGTGGCCGGTGGGAGCATTGGGGTTGGGAAAAATAATGCCGCCGTTGGGGCGGTTGTAATGGTTCACATCGATCTCAAAATTTTCATTCAATGGAATCGTTTCAGCTTCTATGCCGTAGAGCTTGCAATAGACGGGATAGAAGCTGTAGGTGATGTCTGGGAAGAGCAGTGGCTTGCCGTGTTGGAACAGTGCTTGAAAGGTGTGTGCCAGCACCTCGTCCGAGCCGTTGCCGACAAAGATCTGTTGTGGTTTGAGTTGATAATAGCGCGCAATCGATTTAACCAACCGCTCTGAGGTGGGGTCAGAATAGAGCCGCAGCGAATTGCCGGTTTCAATCTCAATCGCATTGAGCACTTTGGGAGAAGGGCCAAAGGGGTTTTCGTTAGTATTGAGCTTGATCAGGTTGCTGATCTTCGGCTGCTCACCCGGCACGTAAGGGGTGAGTTGATGCACAATGGGACTCCAGAATTTACTCATAGCAGTGTCGGTTTTCAGCGCGCCATGGGCGCATCATTAAGAGAGCGCCAAGTTTAGCAGATGTTCATGCTTCTGTTGGAACCCCTCGCTATACACTGCAAGATAGCGAGGGGTGAATCGCCCTACTTCGCCCCTTCGCGCTTGAGGATGCTCATGTCGTATGAGATCCGCTGCTGCTCGGTGAGCGCATTGCGCATCTCGGTCAGGTGGTCATAGCGGTGCTTCATGATCGCTGCTTTAACGACCATCAACTCATCGATCTTGGCATGGATCGCTTTTTGATCGGCACTATCTTTAGCGGTCATCACATTCAGCTCTTTCTGTAGCAGTGCGGCCTTTGCCTTGAGTACCGCGTGCTGAGTGCCCAGTTTAAGGTGCATTTTATCAACAGCTACGCGTTGCTCATCACTCAGTGTTTTCGCCCAGTGGGGTGAGAAGTGGTGCCCTTTTTTATGTTGATGGCCGCCCTTCTTATGTTTGCCTTCACCGTGGTGGTCCTTACCCATTTTTTCATGCTGCCCTTTGGCATCGCCCATGCCGTGATGGCCGCCTTTATGCTCCTCGCTCGCGAGTGCAGGGTTGGCTAAAACAAAAACCGAAGTTAACAGCAGCGAGCCGAGTAATTTGTGATTCATTTGGTTTCTCCTCTCATGTGGTGATGCAACGATAGCCCATATGCGGACGGATTTATACCATGTACAATTTGGAAAACTAAGTTGCCATATTTAAGGTATAAAAAGGCTGATGGAGAAATTTGATCTGGAAGGGCGCGAATATGTGGCGCTGTGTGACCTGATGAAACTGGCGGGTTTGTGCCATAGCGGTGGCATGGCAAAAACGATCATCGCCGACGGCCAAGTGACGGTCGATGGAGAGGTGGAGCTGCGCAAACGGTGCAAAATTCGCCCCGGAAAAATTGTGGAATTCGATGGGCAGCAGGTTATGGTAGAGTAAACGGCATTCAGATTGACAGGCTCATTAAGCCTTACTTTTTTCAAGGAGAACGCGGTGAGATTTTTTAAAATGGCAGTGGTTTGTGCATCGGCACTGATTTCATTTAATGCAGTGGCGAGCGACAGAACACCTTCGGCGGAAGGGGCTGCGGTGTATATCATTTCACCTGCGCATGGTGAAGTGGTCACATCGCCAGTGAAAGTGGTTTTTGGTTTGAGCGGCATGGGTGTTGCCCCGGCGGGCACCGAAAAAAAGCACACCGGCCATCATCACCTCTTGGTTAATGGTAAAAAACTACCCGCAATGGACAAGCGCATGGGCAAAGAGGTGAAGCATTTTGGCGGCGGCCAGACGGAGACACAGCTGGAACTCGCCCCCGGAAAGCATACGCTGCAACTGATTCTCGGTGACAAAGGCCATGTGCCGCATCAGCCTCCAGTGGTCTCCGAAAAGGTGACGATTGTAGTAAAATAACGCCTAACCGCATCCAAGGCCGGGCAGCCTGTAGGTTGCCCGGCCTTTTTTATATTTGAGAGTGAGTCAGTCGATGAGTGAAGATGTTGAAGAGCTGCGCGCCAAACTAATCCGTGAGACCGGCAAGCTAGCGTGGCCGGAGCTGGAACGCCACTTTGCACGCGGCGCGGTAGTGGCGGTTAATCCGGGCATCGATCTGATCGATGTAGCGCTCTGCCTCGCCAATGACGACAAAGCGGTGATGGAAAAGTGGTTCAAGGCGGGCGCCGTGCGCCGCGCCGAAACTACCGACGCTGAGGCGTGGGTGAAGACCCAGCCACTTTTCTGGGCGGTGGTGATCGCCCCGTGGGTGGTGGTTCAGGAGGTTGATGAGTCTGGCGAAGTGTCAGAACTGCACTGACCACTCTTTCTTGCGTAGCCCGGATTCCGTTCCATTCGAGCTACGGGAAGTTTTGGGTGTGATTCCCTTGGTAACCCCTCAGTTCTCGCGTAAAATGTCCGGTTCCCCCGAAAACTTGTCGGGCGGCGTTTAAGTGAGCACAGCATGTTTTATCAAGACCAGTTCGATGTGATTGTAGTAGGCGGCGGCCATGCGGGGTCGGAGGCCGCGCTGGCGGCTGCGCGCATGGGGGTGAAGACGTTGCTGCTGACTCACAACATCGATACCCTGGGGCAGATGAGTTGTAATCCGGCGATTGGCGGCATCGGCAAGGGGCATCTGGTTAAAGAGGTCGATGCGCTGGGTGGGTTGATGGCGCACGCGGCAGATAGGGCGGGGATTCAGTTTCGCACCCTCAATGCACGAAAAGGGCCTGCGGTGCGGGCAACGCGGGCGCAGTGCGACCGTGTGCTGTATCGGAATGTGGTGCGCCCTGCCCTTGAAAATCAGCCCAATCTGGCGCTGTTTCAGCAGTCGGTTGATGATCTGATCGTCGAAAACGGGCGTGTTGTTGGCGTCATGACTCAGATGGGGTTGCGCTTTCGTGCCCGCACTGTGGTGTTGACCGTTGGTACATTTCTGGGCGGCTTGATTCACATCGGGATGCAAAATCACGCTGGCGGCCGTGCGGGTGACCCGCCGTCGAACGCGTTGTCGCGTCGTCTGCGCGAGTTGCCGTTCAGCGTTGATCGCCTCAAAACCGGCACCCCGCCGCGCCTTGATGGCCGCACGATTGACTACTCTCAATTAACCGAGCAGCCGGGCGACACCCCATTGCCGGTATTCTCTTATATGGGCAAGGTGGCAGATCATCCACGTCAGATTTCGTGCCACATCACCCACACTAATGAAAAGACGCATGAGATTATTCGTGCGGGGCTTGACCGCTCGCCGATGTACGCCGGAGTGATTGAGGGCACCGGGCCGCGTTACTGCCCATCGATCGAAGATAAAATCGTGCGCTTTGCAGATAAAAACTCGCACCAGATTTTTGTGGAGCCGGAAGGGCTGACCACCCATGAGGTCTACCCCAACGGCATCTCCACCAGCCTGCCATTTGATGTGCAGGTTGAGCTGGTGCGTTCGATGAAGGGGTTTGAGAAGGCCGATATTATCCGCCCCGGTTACGCGATTGAGTATGACTATTTTGACCCGCGCGAGCTAAGACCATCGCTGGAGACAAAACATCTGGCCGGCCTCTTTTTTGCCGGGCAGATCAACGGCACCACTGGGTATGAAGAGGCGGCGGCGCAAGGGCTGCTGGCGGGGCTGAATGCGGCGTTACAGGTGCAGGAAAAACAGGCGTGGTGCCCGCGCCGCGACGAGGCTTATTTGGGGGTGCTGGTGGATGACCTGATCACGCGCGGCACGCAGGAGCCCTACCGCATGTTCACCAGTCGTGCTGAATATCGCCTGTTGCTGCGTGAAGATAACGCCGACCTGCGCCTCACTGAAGCGGGTCGCAAACTGGGGCTGGTCGATGATGAGCGCTGGGCGGCATTTGAGACGAAGCGCGAGGCGATTGTGCGAGAGCAGCAGCGGTTGAGTGAAACATGGGTGCGACCGGGGCAGTTGGGGGAGGAGGAGTCAGAAAAAATCCTTGGTGGCGCGCTCACCAAAGAGCAGCGGTTGATTGATCTGCTGCGCCGCCCGCAGGCGAGTTACGGCTCGATCATGTCGCTTTCATGCGTCAACCCCGTTGAAATTGACCCTATTGTCGCTGATCAAGTTGAAGTGCAGGCGAAGTATGCCGGTTATATCGAACGCCAG
>JALSHQ010000059.1 GCA_026982145.1 Gammaproteobacteria bacterium
AGGTGATGAATGGCTTGGATTGCCGACAAAGATGATCAAGGAAATCTCAGAGATGCTGCCTGTTCATGGAATCCCCAACTCTAAAAGCGCAGTAGTTAAGGGCTTAGTGAATGTTCGAGGCGAGCTTAAATTATGGGTCTCAATGGGAGTGCTACTGTCAGTTGATAAAGGAGAAGAGAGTGTGACTGCTATCACTCGAAAGAGTTTTTTGGAGCGCTTGGTGATTTTGGTCAACAATGGTGAGCAGTTTGTATTTCCAGTGAGTGAAGTAATTGGCACTCATCGCATCTGGAAGGAGAATATTCGTGATGTGCCCGCAACAGCGGCAAACTCCATCTGTTCCCATCTGGCAGGCCTGTTCGAACTTGGTGGTCGACATGTTGGTTTGTTAGATCAGGAATTGTTATTTAAATCACTGCAGAGAAACCTTGTATGAATGAGGATCTTAGCGGGTTTTCGATGCTGGACCTTTTTAGAATGGAGGCCGAAGGGCAGCTGTCCCTACTTACAGGCGGCCTACTCGTCCTTGAGCAAAACCCTTCTGAGACAGATAATCTTGAGCCGATGATGCGCGCCTCTCATTCTATTAAGGGAGCTGCGCGCATGGTCGATATCGAGCCGGTAGTGCGCATAGCTCATGTCATGGAAGACTGCTTTGTGGCTGCGCAAAAGAGTGAGCTAATGCTACATAGTGCTGATATCGACGTGCTGTTGAATGGTGTCGACATGATCGGGCAAGTGTCGCAGTTGGATGAGTCGGAACTCACATCATGGGCTGATGCGAACAGTACTAGGCTGGATGTGCTGGTGGAATCTCTGCAAGGTATTTTGGAAGACGAACGGTCACAGTCAGTCAAGGTCACCTGCGAAGAGACAAGTGAACCCGAGATTACCCGAAAAAAAATAGACGATGAGGTGGCGGTTGTTACTACTGCGGTATCAGATGCAGAACAAGAGACGCCAGCCGCTCTCTCGGCGCCTGAACATCGAGAAAAAGAGGGCCGCAGATTCGAACCGGTACCTGATAAAGCAGCGTCATTAGCAGAGGTAAAAGAGCGCGTGCTGCGTGTGAGCACTGAACGTATGGGTCGGCTGCTTGGCTTAGCGGGCGAGGCGATGGTTGAAGCGCGCTGGCTGCACCCGCATATCGAGGCGATGCAGCGTTTTAAACGTTTTCAGTTTGACCTTGTGAGTGAGCTAGATAGCTTGCGCGAGAAACTCAACGAGGCAAATGTTGAGCCGGCGATTGGGGTGATGTTAATTGAACTGCAACGTAAGGCGGCACAACAGCGTGAGGTGTTATCAGACCGTTTAGTGGATCTAGAACATTTTGATTACCGCACGGCAAACCTCGCTGGAAGGTTGCATCGTGAGGTGTTAGCCAGCCGCATGCGTCCTTTTTCTGATGGCGTAGATGGTTTTCAGCGGATGGTACGCGATGTGGCACGCTCATTAGGCAAAGATGCACGCCTTGAAATTACCGGGGTGACGACACAGGTAGACCGCGATGTTTTGGAAATGGTGAAGGCACCCCTTAACCATTTGTTGAGGAACGCAGTAGACCATGGTGTTGAGATGCCCGGTGTACGCACCGGAAATGGCAAGCCTTCTCAGGCGATTGTAAAGCTGGATGCACGTCATCGCTCAGGTATGTTGCTAGTAACGGTAGAAGATGACGGCGGCGGCGTTGACCTCGAGTCGCTTAAACAGAAAATCATGGAGCGTGGTTTGAGCAGTGAGGTGATGTTGTCACAAATGAGTGAAACAGAACTTTTAGAATTTCTCTTTTTACCGAGCTTTAGTACCCGTAGTGAAGTGACCGAAATATCAGGGCGTGGTGTGGGGTTGGATGTTGTGCATGACGCGGTGAAAGAGATGCGCGGTGTTGTGACGATTTCATCTAAGGCGGGAGAGGGCACTCGTTTTCAGATGCAACTGCCGTTGACCTTGTCGGTCATTAGAACGCTACTGGTTGATATTGGCGGTGAAAGTTATGCTTTTCCACTGGCTAGAATTGATCATCTTCTGAAGGTTCCCACAGAGCAGGTTGAGCTGGTAGAAGACCATCAATTTATCACTTGGAATGAAAGCCATATCGGGTTGGTCTCTGCATCCCAAGTGTTTGGGGTTGAGCAGGTGACGGCGAAGGATCGGCAACTTTCCGTGGTGATTTTAAGTGATCGGCATGGTCAATACGGGGTGATTGTCGATGCATTTCTGGGTGAACGTGAGTTGGCAGTACAGGTGATCGACCCTCGTTTAGGTAAGGTGAAAGACGTGAGCGTTGCTGCGTTGCTTGATGATGGCACACCGACATTAATTATTGATGTGGATGATATGGCGCGCTCGATTGCTAAGCTGATCTCAAAAGGCCGTATCGATAAAGTGGGTGGTGAACACCTAGGGGGTGACCGAAAACGAATATTAGTCGTGGATGATTCGATCACTGTACGTGAGGTAGAGCGAAAAATGCTAGAAGCGTATGGCTATGATGTTGACGTGGCTGTTGATGGAATGGATGGCTGGAACGCGGCACGCAGTGGTGATTACTGTTTAGTGATTACCGATATTGATATGCCAAGAATGAATGGAATCGAACTGGTGAGGTTAATCAAGCAAGACGACGCACTGCGCGATACACCCGTGATGGTGGTTTCATACAAAGACCGAGAAGAAGATCGCCTTCAAGGGTTGGAAGCGGGTGCGGATTATTATTTGACTAAAGGTGGTTTTCACGATGAGTCATTGCGTGAAGCGGTCGTCGATCTTATTGGGGGCGTGGAATGAGAGTCGCAATTGTTAATGACACCATGATCGCAGTTGAAGGGCTGAAGCGATTTTTATCCACAGCGACAGATCATCAGTTGGCGTGGGTAGCCATCAATGGCGAAGAGGCGGTCTCACATTGCGCCCGGGATCTTCCTGACTTGATATTAATGGATCTCATTATGCCGGTAATGAATGGAGTGGAGGCGTGTCGTAAAATTATGGGCGATACCCCTTGTCCAATTTTGATCGTCACCAGCTCGGTTGAAGGTAATAGCTCAATGATATTTGAAGCGATGGGTGCTGGCGCGCTTGATGTAGTTAAAACACCAATGTTGGGACGTTCTGGTGAACTTCAAGGAGGCGAGACCATTCTCAATAAAATAAAAACGATTGAGAAGTTAACGCGCCGACTTCCGCAGCACCGCACCTCCACCGTGGCGAGAACATCGAAATATTCTCGCCCAACGAACCATCACTCGTTGATCGTCATTGGCTCATCGACGGGGGGGCCGCCAGCTTTGGCGACGGTCTTAGCGGGTTTTCCTGAAGAACTTTCTGTTAGCGTCGTGATCATTCAACACATCGATGCCCACTTTGCAGGGGAACTGGCCGAGTGGCTTGATACACAGTGTAAGATGCAGGTGAAAGTGGCAGTGGAAGGGGAGTGTATTACGCCGGGAGTTGTTTATCTTGCTTCGACGAATGATCACTTGGTCATGTCACCCCGTGGTCGATTTACATATACAGAAGCGCCAAAGAAAATGGCTTATCGTCCCTCAGTAGATGTTTTTTTCGAGAGCGTAGCAAGGCACTGGGGTGGGAAGGTAACCGCCGTATTATTGACCGGAATGGGGCGGGATGGCGCCGCGGGCTTACTGTCGTTGCGACAGAAGAACATACATACTATTGCACAGGACGAAGCAACATGCGCCGTTTATGGTATGCCAAAAGCAGCGGCGGCAATTAATGCGGCTGTGGATATTCTCCCGCTGGAAGAGATCAGTGCAGTATTACTCAAACAGTATCAAAACGCGGCTCAAAGTTGAGCATGGGAAGTCGGATATGAGCGAAATCAGAGGCCCTCAAACAGAAGAGAAGAGAGCGGCAATACCTGAATCAGAGTTGATTACGGTTTTGTTAGTGGATGACCAGTTGATCGTTGCCGAAGCTATTCGGCGCATGTTAGCAAGTGTGCCAGCGATCACCTTTCATTACTGTAGTGATCCAAAGAAAGCGGTCGAGATGGCCGTAGAGATCAAACCAACGACAATCTTGCAGGATCTAGTGATGCCGGATATTGATGGCATGACGTTAGTACGCTTTTACCGTAACCACCCCGCATTGAAAAATACACCAGTGATTGTGCTTTCTAGTAAAGAAGACCCAAAGGACAAGAGTGAGGCTTTTAGTCATGGTGCGAGTGATTACCTTGTTAAGCTGCCTGATGAAATTGAACTGATTGCCAGGATAGAGGCGCACTCGCGCAGTTTTGTGGCTCAGCAGCAGCGTGATGCTGCTTTTCTTGAGTTGCGTGAACTGCAAAAAGAGCTGGAAGCAAAGAATGTAGAGTTGCAGCGGCTCTCTGCTATCGATGGTCTGACGGGGATCCCAAATCGGCGTTCGTTTGATGAATATATCGATAAAGAGTGGCGGCGTGCAGTGCGTGAAGGCACTTCGCTTGCACTACTGTTGGTCGATATTGATTTCTTCAAAAAATATAATGATGGCTATGGTCATCAAGGTGGGGATGATTGCCTGCGTAAAGTCGCCACAGCACTGGCAGATACGATGCGCCGACCATCTGACATGGTTGCACGTTATGGTGGTGAAGAGTTTGGGGTGATATTGCCCAATACAGATCTTGATGGCGCGGTTGTGATTGCAGAAGAGCTGCGGCTCTCAATAGAAATGTGTGCACTTAAACATGAGTTTTCAGATGTCACTGATATTGTCTCGATCTCGCTGGGTGCAGCGGGCATTCCTCCTAAGTGTGGTGATGACCCTGCAAGTTTAATTGCACTGGCAGACGGGGCGCTCTATGCCGCAAAAGAAGAGGGGCGAAATCGCTGTTGTCGTGCGAAGCGCGATCTTAACGAGAAGTGAAAGCTCGCTAGCGTTATTCTATTTAACGCCGCTTAATCTTCCGCTTGATCTTTGTTAACCACGCGAAGCTCAGGGTAGATGCGCGCTGTTTTTACGGTGTTTTCAGTGATCTGCACAATCTCAATGGGGTACCCCGCGATGCGTAGGCTAGTGCCAGGCACCGGGATCGACTCCAGATAATCAGTGATCAAACCATTCAGCGTTTTAGGGCCATCGGTTGGGAACGCCCACTGCATGGTGCGGTTGATTTCACGCAGGTTCACACTGCCATCCACTAAGTAACTGCCATCTTCCTGTAGGTGAATATCTTTAATGGTGGTGGCCACATCGGTGGTGAACTCGCCGACGATCTCCTCCAAAATATCTTCCAGTGTCACTAACCCTTCGATATCACCATATTCATCAACCACTAAACCGATACGTCGTTTTTTACGCTGAAAGTTCAGTAACTGTGTATTCAAAGGTGTTCCCTCTGGCACGAAGTAGGGCTCTCTTGCGATGCTAAGCAGTGTTTCTTTATTGAACTCTTCTTTATGGATATAGGGCAGGGCATTACGAATGTGCATGATGCCAAGCACATTATTGATGTTTTCACGGTAGATAGGCAGGCGCGTGTGCTGGCAACTGGTAAGCAGTTGCACAATCTCGCTGATGTCATCATCAAGGTCAATGCCGATGATCTCATTACGCGGCACCATGA
>JALSHQ010000060.1 GCA_026982145.1 Gammaproteobacteria bacterium
GTTTGCAAGATAGCTCTTGGTCACCTTCGCCCCTGCGGCCAACCCTCCTGGGCCACCATCGGAAACTTTACCCAACAATATTTTTTCTACGCGCTGAAGAATATCGCTCTCCATAATACGGCGCTCGTCATGCAGATCTTTTTTGACTTTTTTCAACTCAGCCTTTTCGATCTCTAGTGCGCGCGAATCCTTTTCTACCCCATCACGGGTAAAAACACGCACATCGATCACCGTTCCGTTCATGCCCGAGGGTACGCGTGACGAGGTGTCTTTTACGTCGGACGCCTTCTCACCAAAAATGGCACGCAGGAGTTTCTCTTCTGGGGTCAGTTGGGTTTCACCTTTAGGTGTGACCTTGCCCACTAAAATATCACCCGGCCCAACTTCTGCACCAATATGAACAATGCCTGACTCATCCAATCGAGAGAGCGCGCCTTCGCCAACATTTGGAATATCACAGGTGATCTCTTCGGAGCCCAGCTTTGTGTCTCGTGCCACACAGGTCTGCTCTTCGATATGAATCGAGGTGTAGCGATCTTCCTCAACCACACGCTCAGAGATCAGAATTGAATCCTCAAAGTTGTAGCCATTCCAAGGCATAAAGGCCACAAGCATATTTTGCCCCAGCGCAAGCTCTCCGGTCTCGGTCGATGAGCCATCTGCCAGCACATCCCCCTTAGCAATCACATCACCTAGAGTAACCAGAGGTTTCTGATTAATGCAGGTGTTTTGATTTGAACGGGTATATTTGATTAAATTATAGATATCGACACCCGGTTCACCACTGGCGGTCTCACTGTCGTTCACACGTACCACGATGCGCCCTGCATCGACGATATCAACCACGCCGCCACGTGTTGCAACTACCGCAACACCTGAATCAACGGCCACAGCACGCTCCATGCCTGTGCCCACTAATGGCTTATCTGCACACAGTGCAGGCACCGCCTGGCGTTGCATATTGGAGCCCATCAAGGCGCGATTAGCATCATCATGCTCTAGGAATGGGATCAGTGAAGCAGCCACAGAGACGATCTGTTTCGGCGAAACATCCATAAATTCCACCCGATCAGGACTTGACAGTGCAAATTCATTTTCGTGACGACATGAGACCAGCTCGTCAGTTAATACACCCTCTTTATCAAGCGAGGTATTCGCCTGCGCGATGATGTAGCGCCCCTCTTCAATGGCTGAGAGGTACTCAATATCATCCGTAACTTTACCCTCTTCCACCTTACGATAAGGGGTTTCAAGGAAGCCATACTCATTGGTACGTGCATAAACCGCGAGTGAATTAATCAAGCCAATGTTCGGCCCTTCAGGGGTTTCAATCGGGCAGACACGGCCGTAGTGAGTAGGATGCACATCACGCACTTCAAAACCGGCACGCTCACGCGTTAACCCGCCCGGCCCTAGCGCCGAAACACGGCGTTTGTGGGTCACTTCTGAAAGAGGATTATTTTGATCCATAAACTGCGACAACTGACTAGAACCAAAAAACTCTTTGATCACGGCCGTCACAGGCTTAGCATTAATCATCTCTTGAGGCATCAACCCTTCGGACTCTGCCAGCGCAAGGCGTTCACGTACTGCACGCTCGACGCGTACCAAGCCAACGCGGAACTGGTTTTCAACCATCTCACCCACACAACGAATGCGGCGGTTACCTAGGTGATCAATATCATCAACCGTACCACGGCCATTTTTAATATCGATCAGCACTTTTAGCGCGTCAATAATATCTTCGTTAGAGAGCACGCCTTCGCCGACAATTTCAGAACGACCCACACGGCGGTTGAATTTCATCCGCCCAACAGCGGAGAGGTCATAGCGGTCAGAGTTAAAAAAGAGGTTCTGAAAGAGCGCCTCTGCAGACTCTTTTGTGGGCGGCTCACCCGGACGCATCATGCGGTAAATTTCAACCTGCGCCTCAAGTTTATTGCGAGTATGGTCAAGGCGCAGTGTGTCAGAGATAAACGGCCCTTGGCCAAGATCATTGGTATATAGGGTTGTCAGTTCATCAAGCTCCAGCGACACTAGTTTTTCAAGTAATTCTTCTGTGATTTCACTGTTAGCATCGGCCACCACTTCGCCCGTTTCTTGATCAAAAATATCACGAGAAATGGTTTTGCCAATCAGGTACTCGTCAGGTACTACAATGCTTTTGATGCCTGCCTTTTCCATTTCGCGGATATGGCGCGCAGTAATACGACGACCCGCCTCTACAATCACTTTGCTTTTCGCTTTAATCTCAAAGGAGAGTGTTTCACCGCGCATGCGCTCTGCGACTAATTCCAGTTTGATGCCATCTTTTGAAAACTCAAAGTGGTCTGTCTCGAAAAACATTTCAAGAATCTGTTCATTAGTGTAGCCCAAGCAGTGCAACAACACCGTCACTGGCAATTTTCTGCGACGATCGATACGTACAAATACGCAATCCATCGGATCAAATTCGTAGTCTAGCCACGAACCACGGTAAGGAATCACGCGTGCAGAAAAAAGCAGTTTTCCTGAAGAATGAGTCTTGCCTTTGTCGTGGTCGAAAAACACACCGGGCGAGCGATGGAGCTGCGATACAACAACACGCTCTGTGCCATTAATAACGAATGTTCCGTTATTGGTCATCAGCGGGATTTCGCCCATGTAAACTTCTTGTTCCTTGATGTCTTTCACAACCTTGCGGCTTGCAGGCGCATCCTTGTCATAAATCACAAGGCGCACTTTTACACGCAAGGGCGCTGAGTAGGTTACCCCTCTCATTTGGCACTCTTTTACATCAAAGACTGGGGTGCCTAGTTGGTAGCTGACATACTCTAATGCGGCATTACCAGAATAGCTCGTAATGGGGAAGACTGATTTGAATGCGGCCTGAAGTCCCTGATCGACCCTTTCGTCTGGACTCGCTGCGCTAGCCTGTAAAAAGGACTGATAGGATTCGATCTGGGTCGCCAATAAGTATGGAACGTCCAGAATACTAGGACTCTTACCAAAGTCCTTACGAATACATTTCTTCTCAGTAAATGAGTATGCCATTTGGGATCCTCAACTTTTAGTTGAAATCTGAACCTGTGATGGTGCGATCACAGGTCACTTGGTACAACAAAATCTGTCGTCATTAAACGACAAAAACAAATAAGCAGAAGCAGGCCAGCAACCCATGGCTGCAAGCCCACTTCTTTTTTGGTTTGTCATTAGACAAACCAGGCATTGCGTCAGATTATTTAATCTCGACTTCAGCGCCTGCTTCCTCCAGCTGCTTTTTAATCTCTTCAGCTTCGTCTTTGCTTGCGCCTTCTTTAACAGGTGATGGTGAGCTTTCAACCAGCGTCTTGGCTTCTTTCAGACCCAAGCCGGTAATGCTACGAACAGCTTTAATAACTGAAACTTTGTTAGCACCAAAACTTGTCATTACCACATCAAACTCTGTCTGCTCAGCAGCTGCTGCGCCAGCATCGCCAGCAGCAGGTGCTGCTACAGCAACAGCTGCTGCCGCAGAAACGCCAAACTTTTCTTCCATTGCAGCGATAAGGTCAACAACCTCAACTACTGTCATGTTAGAAATCGCATCTAAAATCTCTTCTGATGAAACCGCCATGAAAATCTACTCCTAAAAAATTAAATATAAAACTAATGTAATTACGCTGCGTCTTTCTGGTTACGAACTGCATCCAAGGTGCGAGCCAACTTATTGTTGGGCTCGGCAAGAGTACGTACGAATTTCTCAATCGGTGCTTTCATTACCGACATCAACATTGAAATCGACTCATCCTTAGTTGGCATTGTCGCAAGCTTCTGCAGATCCGACGGGTCAAGCAACTTGCCACGAAGCGCGATAGCTTTAACCACAAGCTTGTCGTTTTCCTTGGAAAAGTCATTGATAACACGTGCGGCTGCAGATGGCTCTTCATCCGAGAATGCCAAGAGCAGAGGGCCCACCAGTGAGTCTTTAATACACTCGAATTCGGTATTCTCTACCGCGCGTTTCGCTAATGTGTTTTTAACAACACGTAGGGAAACACCAGATTCGCGCGCCTTTACTCGCAATGCTGTCATGTCACCTACTGAAATACCGCGATATTCCGCAGCAACAGCAGAGTGAGCATTCGTAGCACTGGTGGCCACTTCAGCAACGATCGCTTGTTTTTGAGCAAAAGTTAACAATCGTCTACCTCCTGAGTTATAAACATTGAACATACAATGTCTATTGATCACACAGAGTGCTTATAACAACACTCCACCTTTAATACGGTGACCGTGATCAGGGAAAATCCTGTACGGAACCACCGCCTGCGCTGGCAAAAAGCAGATTAGATGCTTTTAATTAAGAGGTTTGCCATAAATTGCTTACCTCACCAGCGGTCTTCGACGTCTGCTGAGCTTATGCTCAGCAGGGCCCAAAGTTCTTTTTTTGTGCGCGCGATGCGCCTCTATACAGCGCTTGAAACTGTTGATTGATCAATGAGTATCCCCGGCCCCATGGTGCTAGAGAGAGAGATTTTCTTTAAATAAATCCCTTTCGCAGAGCTTGGCTTAGCCTTGGCGAGATCAGCCAGTAGCGCTTGCAGGTTCCCTTTCAGCGCTTCGGCGTCAAAATCTACTTTACCGATGGTGCAGTGAATGATGCCGCCTTTATCTGTGCGATACCGCACTTGACCCGCTTTAGCATTCTTAACGGCAGTGGCAACATCTGGTGTTACGGTGCCCACCTTAGGATTAGGCATCAGACCGCGCGGGCCAAGCACCTGCCCCAACTGCCCTACGACCCGCATCGCATCCGGGCTTGCGATGACAACATCAAAATCAAGACTACCTTCTTTGATTGAAGCTGCAAGATCATCAAAACCCACAATGTCTGCACCAGCAGCTTGCGCTGCCTCGGCGTTGGCACCCTGTGCAAACACAGCCACACGAACGGTCTTTCCTGTTCCATTGGGCAGCACAGTCGCGCTACGAACCACTTGATCTGATTTGCGCGGATCAACACCGAGGTTAATGCTTACATCAACGGATTCTTTAAACTTAACCGTTGAAAGCTCTTTTAAAATGGCGACGGCATCTTCAAAACCGTAAGCCTTGCCCGCTTCTACTTTTTCGAGAATTGTACGTGTGCGTTTTGTCAGCTTAGCCATCTTACACACCCTCCGTTTCAAGACCCATGCTGCGCGCTGTGCCCGCAAGGGTGCGCACTGCTGCATCCATATCAGCTGCCGTTAGATCGGCCATTTTAGTGGTCGCGATCTCTTCAAGCTGGGCGCGTGAAACCTTGCCCACCTTGTTAGTGTTAGGCGTACCACTACCGCTTTTAATGCCCGCCGCTTTCTTTAGTAGAATCGCCGCCGGGGGTGTTTTGGTAATAAAGGTAAAGCTGCGATCAGAGTAAACTGAAATCACGACCGGAATAGGAAGGCCTGCTTCCACGCCCTGAGTCTTGGCGTTAAACGCCTTGCAAAACTCCATAATGTTCACACCATGCTGACCTAGTGCAGGACCCACTGGTGGACTCGGGTTCGCTTTGCCCGCAGGCACTTGCAGCTTAATATAAGCTTCTATCTTCTTTGCCATTTTATCTA
>JALSHQ010000061.1 GCA_026982145.1 Gammaproteobacteria bacterium
GGTGTATCGCGCTTTGCGCTCGACCAGCGTGACTAGGGCGCCCCGATGACCTTTACCGATCACAGTATCACCTTCCCAGTCTCCGATGCGCCGCTTGGCATCAACAATGGCCGGGCGGTCATCAATCGAGACCTGATTAGGTATCCTGCCACGCCGGCTGTGCGTACCGTAGCGCTTACGCCGTATCTTCTGGCAGCGCAAAAAACGGAACAGGTTGCCACCTGATCGCTTATCCTTATAGATATGCTGATAAATCCACTCATGACTGACACTGATTCCTTGCTCCATTCTCAATCGGCCCGATATCTGAACAGGGCTCCATTCCTGACCAATCAGTGTGTCGACCTGATTCCATTGATGACTATCAATGCGATCTATCGCCTTCGCAGTACGCCGCTGCATGGCCAGTTCATGAGCCTGCTTGGGGCGGTAGCCCTTCAGCCCACAATTGCGCCGAAGCTCCCGGCCAATAGTCGATTTGTCGCGTTCCAGCATGCCTGCAATCTCTGTTCTGTTATATCCGGCTTTCTTCAGGATGTGAATCTGGTATCGTTCTTCTTGGGTAAGCTGCGTGTAGCCACTCATGTGTGCTCCTCTTACTTTGGTCGGTTGGAAAAGCCACGAATGTTACCGCAGCTTGCCCTCTTACCGACAGCTAGAGTTGCACTTACAAATTGAATTCACGCTCATTATTTATCTCCATCAGGACGTTAATCAATAATGAGCAGTTACACAATTTAATTTACAGGCTCCTTGATAACTTAACCCCAGATGAGCTTTACTATCAACATCAAACCATTTTACAAGCTGCCTGAGCTTGATTAACAACCATGTTAGCGCTTAACTTTTCCTCAGGTTGTCCAGTTGAAGGGGGCCACTTCACTACAACGCAGCATCACAGTGCTGTGTTTTTCTTCTTTCCACAGCGGCTGCATTGGTAGGCGGTGACGAGCTTGCCCTGTTTTACATCGAACTGTTTTTCGCTCTCAATGACCCACTTATGAAAACCGCTGCGGCAGAGGGTGACCCCTTTCGCTTTTGCCGCAGGGTTTATCTTTTTGAAGGGTAGAACGTCGCCCATCAGAAATAACAGAACAGGTGGCTGCTTATTGTGCTGCAGCTACCGCTGCTACGATTTTGGTGGCGGACTCTTTTAACCCTTTGGCGGCGATAATCTTTAGCCCACTCGCTTCGAGCAATTCAAGGCCGCGGGCGGCATTGTTGCCCTCAAGATGCACCACGACCGGTACTTTAATGCCGACCTCTTTGATGGCGCCGATCACCCCTTCGGCGATCATGTCGCAGCGCACAATGCCGCCAAAGATGTTGATCAGCACTCCTTTCACATTATCGTCCGACAGAATAATTTTGAACGCCTCAGCCACACGCTCTTTATCTGCGGTGCCCCCGACATCGAGAAAGTTGGCTGGCTCGCCGCCCTGGAGTTTGATCAGATCCATGGTGGCCATCGCCAGCCCGGCACCGTTGACCATACAGCCGATGTTGCCATCGAGCGCGATGTAGTTGAGATCCCACTCGCTCGCCTCGGCTTCACGCGCATCTTCCTGAGTCGCATCGCGCAGTGCCAGCAGTTCGTCGTGGCGGTAAAGTGCGTTGTCATCGATGTTAATTTTTCCATCGAGGCAGATCAGATCACCCGCTTGGGTGACGACCAATGGATTGATCTCCATCAGGCTCAAATCTTTTTCACGGAAAAGGCGCACCAGCCCGGTTAGCATTTTGACAAACTGCCCCACCTGCTTCCCTTTAAGCCCGAGGCCGAAGGCAAGTTTTCGCCCTTGGTAAGGCACCACATCGCCCATTGGATGGATTGAAACTTTAAGGATTTTTTCAGGCGTCTCTTCTGCCACCTTTTCGATCTCTACCCCTCCTTCGGTTGAGACCATTACGGTGATCCGCTTCAGTGAACGGTCAATCACCATGCCGAGATAGAGTTCACGCTCGATGTTGCACGGCGTTTCAATCATCACCTGATTGACCGGTTGCCCTTTGGCATCCGTCTGAATCGTTACCAGTTGCGTGCCGAGCATCGCTTTGATTGCGGCGATCACCTCTGGCTTATTGTCACAAATTTTAACCCCGCCCGCCTTGCCACGGCCGCCGGCATGCACCTGCGCTTTAACCACCCAGCGACTGCCGCCCAGTGCATTGAGGGCGTCACCGGCTGCTTCTACACTCTCCACCACGCGGTTCTCAGGCACCATCACACCATATTCTGCAAACAGCGCTTTCGCTTGATATTCATGAACATTCATTTTTAATTGATTCCTTCCGTTCTCGTTGTATCGGTGATTAAGGGGAAAGGGTAAAGATACAAGAGGCGCTTTTCCCTTTTCCTTTTACCCTTTTTTATTTGGAATATGGATCGCGCGGCCATCGACCGCCAGTGCCGCTTCATGAAGCGCCTCGGAGAGGGTTGGGTGGGCAAAGATGGTGAGCGCAAGGTCTTCGCTGCTTGCGCCCATCTCCATCGCAATCACTGCTTGTGCAATCAGTTCTGAGCAGTGAGCACCGATGATATGCACCCCCAGCACCCGGTCGGTGGTCGCATCTGCCAGCACTTTAACCATACCGGCACTATCACCGGCTGCACGCGCGCGGCCACTGGCTGCAAATGGGAATGTGCCCACGCGGTAGTCGGTGCCCGCTGCTTTTAACGCCTGTTCGGTGACGCCTGCCCAAGCAATTTCCGGGTGGGTATAAATGACGGAGGGGATGGTGTCGTAGCTCACCTCGGCTTTTTGGCCTGCGATCACTTCGGCCACCATCACCCCTTCTTCTGATCCTTTATGTGCGAGCATCGGGCCGCGCACGGCATCGCCAATCGCATAGACGGAGGGCTGGTTGGTACGGCAATGTTCATCCACATGAATCAGCCCCCATTCATCGAGCAGCAGACCAACTTCATCAGCGGCCAACCCTTCGGTATTGGGACGACGACCCACGGCGACAATTAATTTATCGACCGTTTCGCTGTGGTCACCCTTGCTGTCCTGATATTGAACGACGATCCCATCTTTGCCCGTTTCGCAGGAGACCACCCGCGCGCCCAGCCGAATATCCAGCCCCTGACGTTTAAACTGACGCAGGGCATCTTTCGCGATCTGCTCATCGGCCGCGCCGAGAAAACTCTCTTGCGCTTCCAACAGCACCACCTCGGCGCCGAGGCGACGCCATACGCTGCCCAGCTCAAGGCCGATGACACCGGCACCAATCACCCCAAGACGTTTGGGCACTTCACTGAATTCAAGTGCGCCGGATGAGTCAACAATCACGCCATCCTGCAAGGGAGCTGCGCCGATCTCAACCGAGCTGGAGCCGGGCGCTAAGATCACATTTTTCGCTTCAAGGATGGTTTCACTCTGGCCATCATGCGCTATCACCTGCACTTGCAGCTTGGGCAGTAGTTTCCCGCGGCCCTGATGCCAGTCGATACCGTTGGCTTTAAAGAGCCCTTTGATCCCTTGGGTCAGGTCTCCCACCACTTTCGCTTTACGCGCCATCATTTTTGCAAGGTCGAGCTGAACCCCGCTCGCCGTAATGCCGTGGTCGGCAAAGGTGTGGTTGATCTCTTCGAAACGGCCGGATGATTCAAGCAGCGCCTTAGAAGGAATGCACCCCACATTCAGGCAGGTACCCCCGAGCACCGGCTGGTTATCTGCCCCCAGCCATTGATCGACACAGGCTGTTTTAAGCCCCAGTTGGGCGCAACGAATGGCGGCTACATAACCCGCCGGCCCTGCACCAATCACAACAACATCGTATTGTTTTGCCATTTTTTAGCAGCCCTCTCCTTTAGCCAGCAATTGTGTGGCGCGCTTACACTTCTAATAATATACGCGCTGGGTCTTCTAACATCTCCTTAATTTTCACCAAAAACTGCACGGCCTCTTTGCCGTCGATCAAGCGGTGGTCATACGAATGTGCGAGGTACATCATCGGCAGTACCACCACCGCGCCGTTCTCGACCATGGCTCGATCTTGAATCTTGTGCATCCCCAGAATACCACTCTGTGGTGGGTTGATGATGGGCGTTGAAAGCATCGAACCGAAGACACCTCCATTGGTGATGGTAAAGGTACCACCGGTCATCTCTTCGATCGACAAGGTTTTGTTGTTGGCCTTTTCTGCGTACTCTCTGATTTTTGCTTCGATCTCGGCCATGCTCATCTGGTCCACATCACGCAACACGGGCACGACCAAACCGCGAGGTGAACTCACGGCGATGCCGATATCGTAAAATCCGTGGTAGATCACATCATTCCCTTCAATGGAAGCGTTCACGCCGGGGATCTGCTTCAGCGCCTCGACTGCTGCCTTTACAAAAAAGGACATGAAACCGAGCCGTGTGCCGTGCGTTTTTTCAAAAGCATCGCGGTGGCGTGCGCGCAGGTCCATTACCGGCTTCATGTTCACTTCATTAAAAGTGGTTAACATGGCCGCGTTGTGCTGCGCCTCCAGTAAGCGCTCTGCGATGCGTGCCCGCAAGCGACTCATTGGCACCCGTTTTTCTGGCCGCCCTTCAAGGTTCTCTGTAATTGTTGCCGCCGCTGTTACGGGCTTCGGCGTGGACGTAGGCTCAACAACCTTAGCCACTGGCGCACTATTAATTGCCTTTAACACATCTTCTTTCAGGATGCGCCCACCTTTACCACTGGCGCTAATCTGCGCCGCTGTGAGGTTGTTTTCTGCCATCAATTTACGTGCTGCTGGGGCGATGGCGACCTCTGCATCAGTATTTTTTTCATCGCTTGTGGTTGTCGTGGGCGACTGAGTTTCAGTCGCGGTGGGTGATACCGCAACGGCTCCCACTTCAATGCGAGCCAGTAGCTGCTGAGAGAGCACGGTTGCCCCTTCGTTTTCAACTATTTCAGTGAGCACGCCATCGTCTGGAGCGGGCACTTCAAACACCACTTTGTCGGTTTCGATCTCGGCCAACACTTCATCACGTGTGACTTGATCACCCGGTTGTTTATGCCATGCGATTACGGAGCCATCGGCCACTGACTCGGGAAAGCTCGGTACTTTTACATCGATTGCCATCACGCTTCCTTTTTAAAAATTAATCCAGCATCCTGTTATTTTATGCTGCTGGCTTTTCACCCAGTGCATCATCCAGTAGATCCTGCAACTGCTTAATATGTAGTGGAATATAACCCACCGCCGGTGCCGCGGAAAAGGGGCGGCCTGCATATTCAAGATAAAATGTTTTTCCCAGTACTGTGCGCATGTGATGCTGACTCGAGAACCACGCGCCTTGGTTCATCGGTTCCTCTTGGCACCAGATGAATTTTGTCGCGTTCGGGTAACGCTCAAGCTCCGCTTTCAGCGCTTCTTTCGGAAAGGGGTAGAGTTGTTCGATGCGGATCACAGCAACATCTTTACGTTCATCTTGCTCACGCTTGTCAAAAATATCGTAGTAGACTTTTCCGCTACAGATCACGACCCGTTTGACCTCTTCATCATCAAGGGCTTCGGTCTCAGGAATAACGGTCTGGAAGCTGCCGTCACAGAGATCCTCCAATGAGTTAACCGCACGACGATGGC
>JALSHQ010000062.1 GCA_026982145.1 Gammaproteobacteria bacterium
CGAACCGTAAACAGGGCCAAGGTTGCCCGCTTGATCAGCCCACTCATCCCAGATTTTAACGCCGTTATCTTGTAAATATTTGATGTTGGTATCGCCGGAAAGAAACCATAATAGTTCATGGATAATGCTGCGCAGATGAAGTTTTTTCGTGGTAACAAGTGGAAAACCGTCACTGAGATCAAAACGCATCTGATAACCAAAAACGCTTTGGGTGCCCGTGCCTGTCCGGTCATCTTTATGTGTGCCCGTGGTTTTAACGTGGCGCAAGAGATCGAGGTACTGCTGCATAAATTAAATTCTCACTACTAATGTTTACCCGTTTTTTTGTAGGCCCAAACGAGGAGGCCAATGCCACCCAAAATCATGGGCGCAGACAATAACTGGCCCATCGTAAGCCATTCAAAAGCAAGGAAGCCAATGTGGCTATCAGGCGTTCTAAAAAACTCGACAATCGAACGGAAAATCCCATAAAAAAGCAGGAACACTCCAGAGACCGCCATAGTTGGGCGTGGTTTTCTTGAATAGAGCCACAAGATTGCAAAAAGCACTAAACCTTCAAGCAGCGCTTCATAAAGTTGTGACGGGTGGCGCGGCGCGACCCCTTCGCGTGGTGCCATTGCCCACGGCAAGTTAGAGGCGCGACCCCATAACTCACCATTAATGAAGTTGCCGATGCGTCCTGCAAAAAGGCCTAGCGGTACGAGGGGGGCGATAAAGTCTGTGACCTGAAAAAAGGTGGTGCCGCTCTTCCGGGCAAATAACAGCATTGCGATCAGTACGCCTAAAAGGCCGCCATGGAATGACATCCCTCCTTGCCAGATGTATAGGATTGAAATAGGGTCATCAAGGCGATTAGAAAGATCATAAAAGAGGATATAGCCGATTCGACCACCCGCAACCACGCCGATGGCACCGTAGAAAATCAGGTCGCTAATCTGTCCCTCATTAAATAGTGCCCCCGCTTTTTTAGCCCGTTGTGAACCCAGCCACCATGCCGATGCAAAGGCGAACAGATACATCAACCCATACCAGTGGATTTTGATTAAGCCAAGGTCAAGCGCAACAGGGTCGATATTGGGGTGAATCAACACGTGGTTTTTGATCTTAAGTTGTTGATTTTATATTTCATTGATCGCATTAATCAGAGATCCCTTAACAGAGTATCGTTGAGAAAAAGTAGTATAACGGGTCAACTTACGAGTTCAAAGACAACAATAGAGGCAATGGCTTTATTTTCCCGGCAGAAAAAAGGATAATAGCGAGCTTGAAGCAATCATAGCATCGGTACCGAGGTGCTGTTTCCGGACGAATTCCTGCTAACTGAGTCAGTCTGATGGTAAGTATCATCATGGGTGGCTACGGGGAGCAAATAAAATTTTATTTTAAGTAACGAGGAAAACCGTATGCATATTGGTGAAACCATTACCCAGTTCATAATTGAAGAGCAGCGCCGCGTGGGCGGCAATGGCGATTTCACAGCACTACTCAATGACGTGTTCACTTCATGTAAGGCGATCTCTGGTGCGGTCAACAAGGGTGACCTGATTGGCGTGCTTGGCAGCGCAGAAAGTGAAAATATTCAGGGTGAGACACAGAAGAAACTCGATATCATCTCAAATGACCTGATGATCAACGCTAACATCTGGGGGGGGCACCTCGCAGCGATGGCTTCTGAAGAGATGGATGACATCTATGAAATCCCCAGCCAGTACCCACGTGGTAAATACCTACTGGTATTTGATCCGTTGGATGGCTCTTCAAACATCGATGTTAACATCTCGGTCGGTACCATCTTCTCAATCTTGCGTTGTGCTGATGGTATTAAAAACCCAACCGCAGAAGATTTTCTACAGCCAGGCACTGAGCAAGTATGTGCCGGTTATGCACTGTATGGCCCATCAACCATGATGGTGATGACCACCGGTCACGGGGTTAACGCCTTTACACTGGACCAGAATGTGGGTGAGTTTATTCTTACCCAGAAAGATATGCAGATCCCTGAAGATACGGCAGAATTTTCGATCAACACCTCTAACCAGCGTTTCTGGGAAGCGCCCGTTCAGCGTTATATTGAAGAGTGCTTGGCCGGCAAAGATGGCGAAGCGCGCGACAAAAATTTCAACATGCGCTGGGTCGCATCAATGGTCGCAGAGGTACATCGTATCCTGACGCGTGGTGGCATCTTCCTCTATCCTAAAGATAACAAAGATCCATCGAAGGCGGGCAAGTTACGCCTGATGTATGAAGCTAATCCAATGTCGATGATTGTAGAGCAGGCGGGGGGGGTTTCATCAACCGGTCGTGAGCGTATCATGGAGATCAAACCAACAGGACTACACCAGCGTGTGCCTGTGATCTTGGGCTCTAAAAATGAAGTTGAGCGTGTGATTGGTTATCATAACGACTAGCACTTTTCAGCGTTGTTGGCTTTAAAGTAATCCCCGCAACAGCGGGGATTTTTTTATCTGCCCAAAGCGGTGTTATTTGCTCTATAAATAGAGGTAGAACTAATCGCGGAAGTTTTCATATTGCAAAGGGAGCTCAAGGTCGGTTTCACGGAATAGTGCAATTGCCTGCTGCAGGTCATCGCGCTTCTTGCCAGTAATGCGCACCTTCTCACCTTGAATTGCAGCCTGTACTTTAAGCTTAGATTCTTTGGTCAATTTCACCAGCTTTTTAGAGAATGCCGTATCAAGCCCTTGTTGCAAGTTGATGGCTTGGTGAACTTCTTTTCCTTGAGTTGCTGAATTTTCAGTTTTAAGGCAAGCCAAGTCGACACCACGTTTTGAAAGCTTGTTGTGCAGAATGCTCGTCATTTGCTGCAACTGGAAAGTGCTTTCAGCATGCATCATGATGACGGACTCTTTTTCCTTCAACTCAAAGCGGGCATTACTACCTTTAAAATCAAAGCGCGTACCCACTTCTCGATTGGCTTGGTCGATAGCGTTATTGACCTCATGAAGGTCAACTTCAGATACGACATCAAATGATGGCATATGAATCGTCTCTATTAAAAGGAGTGGTTTGCCTTAAGACAAATCGCGATCCATCACTGTTTTACGACGTGCTTTTTGCGCATTTTCAATGGCCTCATCACAAAGCTTGGCAATGATGCCTGAAACGGTTGGTACAACATTACCTGCTGTGCTCATGCCGTCAGATTTCTCTTTAATATAGGCCTTTAGCTTGGAAGTGACGATCAAAGCATCATGAGTACCACAATCACTATTGAAGTCACGATCCATTACTGTTTTACGGCGGTCTTTAATAGTGTTCTCAATCGCAGCATCACAGCGATTGCGAACCACATCTGAAATTGCCGGAGCGAAGTTGCCAGCGGTACTCATACCATCAGACTTTTCTTTGATGTAGCCTTTGATTTTAGAGATTACTACTAGTGTTTCGCTCATATTTACTTCTCCAAAAAAGTATAAAATTGTTGACGACCTTAATCAGCTAAAGCCGCTGGACTTCGATTGTACGCCATTCAGAAATGAAATTACATGGTAAAAAATGGGTATAACCGTATAAATTATCTGATATTTTGGATGGATCAACAAGGGTGGGACGAAATAAAGCCTGCCGCTGGGGATGTTGCTATAAAATGACCCACTGAAGATAAGCGCATAATTTTCACCTAAACATTAAAGATCGACAGGATTTAACATGAAAAAATTACTCGCATTAATAGGCCTTATTCCCTTTGCAACAGAGGCCGATGTAGTTGATCAGCTGCTGGCAGAAACGACTGCTAAGCTTAATAAGCATATCCCTTTGCAGGTTGATGAAGAGACCCGCTTAGACGGGGTGAGTGCTGAAAATAAAACGCTTATCTATGAGTACACGTTGTTGAACTATGAAAAGGCTGAATTGAACCTTGAGATATTGAAATCGAATATTGCACCGGTTGTGAAGAAAGGTGCTTGTACTGAAGCTTCAATGAAGCCACTTTTTGATAGTGGGATAAATGTTCATTACCACTATAAGGGAAAGCACGGTGAGAGTTTAATGATGATAAAAGTCATATCATCAGATTGTAAAAATGAGATTTAATGACGTTAATAGCGGTTGCAGCCGATTGCTTGTGCGTTATTCAGTGTAAGGTCAGCGGTGACGGCATCGATAACAGATGGGCAACGGTGTGCAGGTGATTCTGGGGAATCTAGTAAACGAGAGTGGCGAACAAGATTAATTGATGGTTTTAGTAGCGATTTCTGAAAAGTCGCTTTCGATCATGGATTGATCATAAACAGTCACAGCAAAGAAATAGGTGGCTGGAGGTAAGTCGTTAACGACATATGTAGTTATTGTCGGATCCTCAATGTTAGTGAGGAGCTGTAAGTTATTCGCCTCGGTGCCTGAATAGATCTTGAAGCCCTTTAACTCACTTAAGCTGATGACAGAGTTATCAACGCGAGTCGTGGGGGCAACCCACGATAAGGTTGCGCTAGGCACGGAGGGTGCAACGGTAAGCGTAAAGCTTGCAAGCGCAGCTCCGCTGGCATCATCCGTTGCAGATATCTGAATATTCTCATAAATGCCAATATCTGCTTCGCGAGGGATGCCATATAAATTACCGCTGTCCGGATCAAAGGTTAACCATGCGGGCTTGTTGATGATAGAAAACTGCAAAGCACCAGAGATATTCTCTGCCGAAGGAGTAAATGAATATGTGCTATTTTCTCGGGCAATTAATGAAGGAGTCCCGGTTACCTGAAGTGGCACAAAGCCTTCAACGGTAATTGTGAAAGGTGGCAAAAAGGAAGTGCTGTTACCATCAGTGACTGAGATGCTAATATTTTGAAACACGCCAACATCGCCGGAAGCGGGCGTGCCACTCAGGTTGCCCGTTGAGGTGTTGAAATTTAACCAAGCGGGCTGGTTTGATATTTCAAATATCAATGGGTCATTGTCTGGGTCAGAGGCCGTGGGTGTAAATTGATAAACGCTGTTTTGGGTGATCAATGATGGAGGCTCGCCATTAATTAAAGGCGCTAAATTGCCGTTCCCTTGTGTGAGCCTGCTGATGACAGCAAGGCTAAAGCTGTTTAGTCTTACCTCGCTCAGATCGTCCGTTGCAATGATGTGAATATCACCATAAGTGCCAATGTCAGCTTCGCGAGGAATGCCATACAAATTACCGCTGTCTGGATCGAGCGTTAACCATGAGGGTTTGTTGATGATAGAAAACTGCAAAGTACCAGAGATATTTTCTACTATAGGGGCAAATATATAGGCACTATTTTCTTGTGCAACTAATGAAGGAGTGCCTGTTACTTGAAGTGGCACAAAAGTTTTAACGACAATCGTGAAAGGCGACAAAAAGGAAGTGCTGATACCATCGGTGACTGAAATGCCAATATTTTGAAAAATGCCAACATCACCAGAAGTGGGTGTGCCGCTCAAGTTGCCCGTTGAGGTGTTGAAGTTTAACCAAGCGGGTTGGTTGGATATTTCAAATACTAATGGGGCATTATTAGGGCTAGAGGCTGTGGGTGTAAATTGATAAGCGTTATCTTGAATGACGAGTGATGAAGGTACGCC
>JALSHQ010000063.1 GCA_026982145.1 Gammaproteobacteria bacterium
ATTGACCTGCTCTGATTTGTAATCGACCTTTTTGAGTGGGTTCTTTTCAGAATGATACATCGCCGAGGCGATCGCCAGCGGAGTGGGCAGAAAGGCCTGCACCTGATCTAGCCTGAAACTATTTTTTTTGAGCCATAGTGCCAGCTGCAACATATCTTCATCGCGGGTGCCGGGGTGCGCCGAGATGAAATAGGGGATCAGGTACTGCTCTTTGCCCGCCTGTTTCGAGTAGCGTTCAAACATCTGTTTGAAGCGCTCATAGGCGCCGATGCCCGGCTTCATCATTTTGCTGAGCGGCGCCTGCTCGGTATGTTCCGGCGCGATCTTGAGATAGCCGCCGACGTGGTGTGTGACCAGCTCTTTGACATATTCCGGTGAGCGGATCGCCAGATCGTAGCGCAGGCCGGAGGCGATAAAGATTTTTTTGATGCCGGGTAGATTGCGTGCGCGCCGATAGAGGTTGATCAGCGGTTTGTGGTCGGTATTCAAATTATTGCAGACATCAGGGAAAACGCACGATAGCCTGCGGCAGGCCGACTCAATTTTTTCGCTCTTGCATTTGAGGCGATACATATTGGCCGTCGGCCCGCCGAGGTCAGAGATGTTGCCGGTAAAGCCGGGCACCGTATCGCGAATCGTCTCGATTTCACGGATGATCGAATCCTCCGTGCGGCTCTGAATAATGCGCCCCTCATGTTCAGTGATGGAACAGAAGGTGCAGCCGCCAAAGCAGCCGCGCATGATGTTGATTGAGTGGCGAATCATCTCCCATGCCGGCATCTTTGCATCGCGGTATGAGGGGTGAGGCATGCGTGTGTAGGGGAGTTCAAAAACGCGATCAAACTCATCGCTCTCCAGCGGAATCGGCGGCGGGTTAAGCCACACATAACGCTTGCCGTGCTGCTGCATCAATGCCCGCGCATTGCCGGGGTTGGTCTCAAGATGAAAGACGCGTGAGGCGTGTGCGTAGAGCACCTTGTCACTCAGCACCTGGTCAAAGCTGGGTAGACGCAGCACGGTTTTATTGCGCTCAACCTTTTGCACACGGGGCATGAACTGCACAATTTTATCGCCATTTTCGGTAGTGCCGCCCTCAGTTTTATTACATGCCGTCTCATGGGCGTAAGGGTCGATGTGGGGTTCGATGCGCCCCGGCTGATCCACATGGGTGGAGTCTTTTACTGACCACCCCGTAGGGGTCTGCTGCGTCATAAAGGCGGTGCCGCGCACATCCCGGATCTGGTCGATCTTTTCACCACCTGCAAGGCGGTGCATCACCTCGACAAAGGCGCGCTCGGCGTTGCCGAAGAGCAGCATGTCCGCTTTTGAATCGGGCAGGATTGAGCGCCGTACCTTATCGGACCAGTAGTCGTAATGGGCGATGCGTCGCAGGCTCGCCTCGATGCCGCCAATGATGATCGGCACCCCTTTGAACGCCTCACGCGCGCGCTGGGCGTAGACGATCACCGCGCGATCCGGGCGCTTATCGGGCGCGCCGTCTGGAGTGTAGGCATCGTTGCTGCGGGTGCGTCGGTCGGAGGTGTAGCGGTTGACCATCGAATCCATATTGCCGGCGGTAATCCCGAAACAGAGGTTGGGTCTGCCGAGTGCCTGAAAGGCGCTGGCGTCATGCCAGTCGGGCTGCGCGATGATGCCGACTCGAAACCCTTGCGCCTCCAGTAAGCGGCCGACCAGCGCCATGCCGAAACTAGGGTGGTCGATGTAGGCGTCGCCAGTAACAAGAATGATGTCACAACTGTCCCAGCCGAGGTCATCCATCTCCGTGCGTGACATCGGCAGCAGCGGGGCGCTGCCGAAGCGCTTCGCCCAATAGGGGCGATATGAAAAGAGGTGGGGTGCTTTCTGCATGATGACTCGGGTGTCGCGGTCGCGATCAGGTGGCGATCTGTTTCGATAACACTTTCGAGTTACGTTGACAGTTGTAGAGTTCGCGCCGTTTCACCGGCAGCGACTTGAGTTCACTGTTCACAAAGCCGCGCTCACGGAACCAGTGGGTCGCGCGCGTGGTCAGGGTAAAGAGCAGTGATAACTGCTGCTCGGTTGCGCTGCGTTCAATCGCATTGAGCAAGCTGTCACCGTATCCCATCCCCTGATAATCGGCATGCGCCACGAGGCAGGCGAGCTCCCCCGCTGCTTCATTGCAAAAGGGGTGGAGTGCGGCGCAGGCGATAATCATGCCGTCACGCTCCACCACAATAAAGTCGCCAATCTCCATTTCGATATTTTCACGGGAGCGCCGCACTAGCAGTCCGGCTGCTTCCTGCGGTTCAATCAACGCCAGAATGCCGCCGACATCATCGATAGTAGCGCGCCGTATCCCTTCGTACTCATCGGCGGTAATCAGTGTGCCGACACCGTCGCGCGTGAAGAGCTCTTGCAGCAGTGCGCCGTCGGCGTGGCGATTGATGAGGTGCGCTCTCGGTGCGCCGTGGCGGCACGCCTCTACTGCGGCTTTGAAGGGTTCGACAATCTCAGCGGGCAGTTTGCGTTTACCGGCGAGCGTCGCCTCCGCTTCGTTAAGTGTGAGCTGGCGCAGCAGTCGTTTTTTGGCATCGAGCAGCCCTTTGCCATCGACGAGGCAGATCAGTTTATCCGCATTGATTGCCGCGGTTGTCGCCGTCGCCACTTCGAGCGCGGTGAGGTTAAAGATCTCGCCGGTGGGTGAGTAGCCGGTCGGTGAGAGCAGCACAATCGCACCGTCATTGAGTTGATGATCGATCGCCTCGCGGTCGATGCGCCGCACCTCGCCGGTGTGTTGATGGTCGACACCCTCACGAATGCCGAGAGGGCGAGCAGTGACAAAATTACCTGAGGCGACCCGGATGCGTGCACCCGCCATGGGCGAGTTAGCCAGCCCCATCGAGAGCAGCGCTTCGATCTCAAGGCGCACCGTGCCACTCGCCTCTTTGACACAGGCGAGTGCGATATCATCGGTGATGCGCAGGCCGCTCACATATTTGAATTTGCTTTTGCGCGCCTTGAGGCGCTGCTCGATCTGTGGGCGTGCTCCGTGAACCAGCACCAGCCGAATGCCGAGGCTGTTGAGTAGCGCAATATCATGCGTTAAAGCGGCGAACTGCTCATCGGCTACCACCTCGCCGCCAAACACGATGACAAAGGTGCGGCCACGAAAGGCGTTGATGTACGGTGCCGACTGACGGAAACCGTCGACGAACTGTTGCATCTCCTGTTTGTTGGGCGCTTTGTCTGGCACGCGGTGCTCCACTGTTCTTGTCTTGTTTGATCTCATGTCGCCATTCGGGCCGCTCCCTAAAGGAGGTTCCTCGGTCGCGCTGGAATGGAGGGTTAAAAGTGTTTCTGGTGTTGTAAAACCTCAAGAAGAGCTGATTTTACCCGACTTGTTGTTGTGGCGCAGCTTCTTCATCAACGGCTGCGCAAGGATCGTCCCGCACCATCTGGGACTCAAGGTTAACAAAATCCTGATGGCGGCTATCCAGCATCTGGCTGAGCTGCACATTGCCCAGCGCATTGAGCAGATTGCTCGGCACATTGGGGTTGTCGGCCGCAAGGTCGCTAATCAACTGCTTTACTTTGGCGCGCGTCATGTTTTCTTGCGAGCCGCAGAGGTTACAGGGGATGATCGGGAACTGCTGCGCCTCAGCATAAGCCGCGATGTCTTGCTCCTGACAGAAGGCCAGCGGACGGATCACGATATGGCGCTTGCTGTCAGTGAGTAGCTTGGGTGGCATCGAGCGGGTCTCGCCGCTGTAGAGCATCGACATCAAGGTGCTTTCGATCAGGTCGTCACGGTGGTGGCCGAGGGCAATTTTGTTGAAGCCGTTATCGCCCGCATAACGGTAGATATTGCCACGACGCAGGCGCGAGCACATCGAACAGTAGGTTTTACCCGCCTGTACTTTGTCGATGACGATGGAGTAGGTGTCTTGTGTATCCACAAAATGGGGAATCTGTTTTTCCGCCAGCCATGCGCGCAGTGCGCTATCGTCCCATCCCGGCTGTGACTGGTCGAGCGTATATGAAAACAGCTCAAACTTATTATGCGAGCGGATGCGTAGTTTGTTGAGTAGCGTTAACAGCGTGAACGAGTCCTTGCCACCAGAGAGGCAGATCATCACGCGGTCACCGCGCTGGATCATGTTGTAATCGGAGATCGCCTTGCCGATGTAGTGCAGCAGCTTTTTTTCTATTTTGGATTTAGGCATGGTAAATGAGAGCGTTATTTTGGCGCGTAAATGTGGGATTTTACGCTATTTCCCCTACTTGGTGTTCCCTCTGGAAAACTTCCCTTCAATGATTGATTCACCCCAGCTCAGCGCACCCCCCAGGTCAAGGGGGTATTACATAGTGGTGCTTTCATCGCGCCAATCTCTCAAACCTGCTATCTTTAGCTCCTTTTCAGCAAGAGAATTTAGGGGTTTTCCATGCCAGACTATCGCTCCAAAACTTCCACCCACGGCCGCAACATGGCCGGTGCTCGCTCGCTGTGGCGCGCCACCGGCATGAAAGATGAGGACTTTGGCAAACCGATCATCGCGGTCGCCAACTCTTTTACTCAATTTGTGCCAGGGCATGTTCACCTCAAAGATATGGGGCAACTGGTGGCGCGCGAGATTGAGGCGGCGGGTGGCGTGGCGAAAGAGTTTAATACGATTGCGATTGATGACGGCATCGCAATGGGACACGACGGTATGCTCTATTCGCTGCCGTCACGCGAGCTGATCTCGGATTCGGTTGAGTATATGGTCAATGCCCATTGTGCCGATGCGCTGGTCTGCATCTCCAACTGCGACAAGATCACGCCGGGGATGTTGAACGCCGCGCTGCGGCTGAACATTCCGGTGGTGTTTGTTTCGGGTGGGCCGATGGAGTCAGGCAAGGCGGTGATTCAGGGTAAGGTGGTGCATCTTGACCTAGTGGATGCGATGGTCTCGGCAGCGGATGCCAGCGTGAGTGATGAAGATGTGGCGATAATGGAGCGTTCGGCGTGCCCAACGTGTGGCTCCTGCTCGGGTATGTTTACTGCGAATTCGATGAACTGCCTCACTGAAGCGCTGGGATTATCGCTGCCCGGCAATGGCTCGATGCTGGCGACTCACGCCGACAGAAAGGCGCTTTTTTTGAGTGCCGGCAGGCTGATAGTGAGTCTTGCCAAACGTTATTACGAGCAGGATGATGAAACCGTCTTGCCGCGTAGCATCGCGAGTAAAGCGGCGTTTGAAAATGCGATGTGCCTCGATATTGCGATGGGCGGTTCGACCAACACTATCCTGCATCTGCTAGCCGCCGCACAGGAGTCGGGGGTTGATTTTACCGTGGACGATATTGACCGCCTCTCACGCAAAGTGCCGCAGCTCTGCAAAGTGGCGCCGAGCACGCAGCTTTATCATATGGAAGATGTTCACCGCGCTGGCGGGGTGATGGGGATTCTTGCCGAGCTGAATCGTGGCGGTCTGCTGAATAGCGATGCAGGCATGATACACGCGCCGACACTGGGGGACGCGCTAGAAAAATGGGATGTGGTTAGCTCCGATGCGCCGCAGC
>JALSHQ010000064.1 GCA_026982145.1 Gammaproteobacteria bacterium
TGGTACTGTTTCACGTCATCGATATTGATGCTCATCGGATATACACCGCGGTACATCGTCATCCGGCGTTTGGTCTGCTCGCTTTGTGTCAGTGCATAAATAGGCAGCCCAGAACTGATGCGAGACATCCAAAGCGGCGTTGAGCCTGACTCCGTCAAGGCCGCAATGCCATCCACTTTTAGGTGATTTGCAGTATACATCGTTGCCATTGCCACAGCTTCGTCTGTACGACCAAAAGTAAGATCCACTCGATGGTCTGAAACGCGGGTGGTACGCTGTTTCTCCGCCTCTTCACAGATACGCCCCATCGCCTCAACCACTTTAGCAGGGTATTTTCCTGCGGCAGTCTCACCTGACAACATGACAGCATCGGTGCCATCTAATACGGCGTTAGCAACATCAAAAACTTCCGCTCGTGTTGGAATCGGGCTCTCAATCATCGATTCCATCATCTGTGTCGCCGTGATCACCACGCGATCCATCGCACGTGCACGCTTAATCAGGTCTTTCTGAATAGCAGGCAACTCAGCATCGCCCACTTCAACTCCGAGGTCACCACGTGCCACCATGATCACCTCGGATGCCTCGATAATTTCATCAATCACATCCAGCGCTTCGGCACGCTCAATCTTAGAAACAATGGCACCATGGCCACCGGCCTCTATCAGTAATTTCCGGCACTCATGTACATCATCCGCCGTGCGCGGAAATGAGACGGCTACAAAATCTGCTTCGATTTTTGCCGCAGATATAATGTCACGCTTATCTTTTTCAGTGAGTGCTGGCGCAGAGAGACCGCCGCCCTGAAGGTTGATCCCTTTGTTATTAGACAGTGGCCCGGTGTGCATCACCTTTGTGTGCACTTCCTGACCTCTTATTTCAGTCACTTCCAGAATCATACGGCCATCATCCAGCAGCAGGGTGTCACCAGATTTCACATCATTAGGCAATTGCTTATAGGTAAGGCCAACCCGCTCATTGGTGCCGTCGAGGTCGCCTAACGCAGCATCGAGGATAAAGCTATCACCCTCGATCAGATTAACTTTGCCCTCTTTAAATTTACAGGTACGAATTTTAGGCCCCTGCAAATCAACCAGCACGCCAATCGCCTTGTCATGCTTTTCAGCCAATATTCTAATGTTGTCAGCACGCCACTTCTGCTCTTCAAAAGAGCCGTGTGAGAAGTTCAAACGCACCACATCGACACCGGCAACAACCAGCGACTCCAAAACTTTAAGGTCGTCAGTTGCCGGCCCTAGAGTTGCGACAATTTTTGTCCTGCGCAACTTACTTTCTCCCTAATATTAACTAAAAATGAGGGCCGTATTGCCCTCAAACAATCATCCAGCAGTTACTTTGCACGTACTTCTAAAATTTCAACCGCAGGCAGTTTTTTGCCTTCCAGAAACTCAAGGAACGCGCCGCCGCCCGTCGAAATATATGAAACCTTGTCGGCAATACCATATTTAGCAACCGCCGCCAGCGTATCGCCACCACCCGCAATCGAAAAGGCAGGGCTGTCGGCAATCGCATTGGCAATTGCTTTAGTTCCTTCGCCAAATTGGTCAAACTCAAACACGCCAACCGGGCCGTTCCAGACGATAGTACCAGCATTTTTAATAATTTCAGCGAGCTCTTTTGCACTCTCAGGGCCGATGTCAAAGATCATGTCATCACCCACAACCTCTGACGCACTCTTCAGCTCTGCTGCCGCTGATTCAGCAAATTCTTTAGCACACACAACATCGCTTGGGACGGGGATATCACCGCCACGCGCCTGTGCATCAGCAGTCAATTTTTTCGCGGTATCAACGAGGTCTGCCTCATATAGCGACTTGCCGACATTGTACCCTGCTGCTGCGATAAAAGTATTCGCAATGCCGCCACCCACAATCAATTGATCAACAATTTTGGATAGCGACTCCAGCACTGTTAATTTAGTTGATACTTTAGAGCCGCCCACGATGGCCACCATCGGACGCGCCGGGTTATCCAGTGCCTTTCCGAGTGCTTCCAGCTCACCCGCCAACAGTGGACCCGCACATGCCGTTGCGGCAAACTTCGAAACACCATGGGTCGATGACTGTGCTCGATGCGCAGTACCAAAAGCATCCATCACAAACACATCACACAGTGCTGCGTACTGTTTTGACAGTGCATCGTCATTCTTTTTCTCACCCGCATTAAAGCGAACGTTCTCAAGAATAACCACCTCACCATCGGCAAGCTCCACCCCACTTAGGTACTCTTTAACCAGTTTAACCTCACGACCCAGTAGTTTGCCCATATGCGCGGCCACGGGAGCCAATGAATATTCATCTGCATATTCACCTTCCGTTGGACGACCAAGGTGAGACATGATCATCACCTTTGCGCCACCTTTAAGTGCTTTCTGAATGGTCGGTAGTGATGCGCGGATACGGGTGTCATCTGATACTGCGCCATCTTTAAGTGGCACATTCAGGTCCTGCCGAATTAGGACGCGCTTACCCGCCAGATCCAGATCAGTCATTTTGATTACAGACATTGATATCTCCTATGAAAACAGGGGAAAGGGTAAAAACTCAAGGGCAAAGGGAAGAAGATGGGCGATGCCCGTCGCTCTAATTCCTTTTCCCCTTCGCCTTGTACCTTTGCCCTTATTTAGCTACGTGACGAACGAAACGCATCATGTTGCAAGTGTAGCCGTACTCGTTGTCGTACCAAGCCACCACTTTCACGAAAGTGCCATCCAGCGCGATACCAGCACCTGAATCGAAGATAGAAGAGAAACCACAACCACGGAAATCGGTAGAGACAACTTTTTCATCGGTGTACCCGAGGGTTTGACCCATTTCATCAGATTCTGAAGCGGCTTTCATCACTGCGCAGATATCATCGTAAGAGGTCTCTTTGTCCAGCTCCACGGTCAGATCAACCACCGACACATCAGAGGTCGGGATGCGAAAAGCCATGCCGGTCAGTTTGCCATTCAGCTCTGGTAATACAACACCCACGGCTTTAGCAGCACCCGTAGAAGAAGGGATAATGTTTTCCAGAATGCCACGGCCGCCGCGCCAATCTTTCATTGAAGGGCCATCGACCGTTTTTTGGGTCGCGGTTGCTGCGTGTACTGTTGTCATCAAGCCACGCTTGATGCCGAATTCGTCGTTCAGTACTTTGGCAACGGGTGCCAGGCAGTTGGTGGTACAAGAGGCTGCGGAGCTGATCACCTGACCTGCATATTCGTTGTGATTAACACCGAAGACAAACATTGGGGTTGCGTCTTTAGAAGGAGCCGATTGAACAACCTTCTTCGCACCGGCATCGATGTGCGCCTGACAGCTCTCTTCTGTCAGGAAGAAACCGGTACACTCCAAAACCACGTCGACATCAACATCGCCCCATTTCAGGTCAGCAGGGTTGCGTTCAGCCGTCAGGCGAATTTTTTTGCCGTCAACAATCAGCGCACCGTTATCAACAGAGACTTCGCCATCAAAACGACCATGCACTGAATCATATTTCAGCATATATGCGAGGTAGTCGGCATCCAGCAGGTCGTTGATCGCAACGATCTCCATGTCCTTAAATTCTTGCGCCACTGCACGAAAGGCCATACGCCCGATTCGGCCGAAGCCGTTAATACCAATTTTAATCGTCATTATTTAACTCCTAAATTTAAAACAAAAGTCAGTTGGCTCACCGCCTCGAACGATTGCTGAGGCGACAAGCTTAATCATTATTCAGCGGTAGGCTTATTTACCAAGCACCTTATTGGCTGTCGCAACAACGTTCTCCACGGTGAAACCAAACTCTTTAAACAGGTCTACCGCAGGAGCAGACTCACCAAAAGATTTCATGCAGACAGTCCCGCCATCCAGACCAACGTATTTGTACCAGGACTGATCCACACCAGCTTCAATCGCAACACGCTTCACACCGGGAATCAGAACAGAATCTTTGTAAGCCTGATCTTGAGTATCAAATGCACAGGAAGAGGGCATTGAGACAACACGTACGCTGGCATCCATCGCCACAGCGGCTTCAACCGCCAGCGCCACCTCAGAGCCGGTAGCGATAAAGATAATATCCGGGGTGCCTTCACAATCTTTCAGCACGTAGCCACCCTTCTCAATGTTGGCCACCTGCTCAGGTGTACGTTCCATTGGCGTCAGGGTTTGACGTGAAAAAACCAGTGCGGTAGGTGCATCACCACGCAGCATCGCCACTTTCCATGAAACGGCGGATTCAATCGCATCACAACCGCGCCATGTCTGGAAACCCGGGATTACACGCATGGTGGCCAACTGCTCAACCGGCTGATGAGTCGGGCCATCTTCACCAAGGCCGATAGAATCATGAGTGTAAACATAGATGGTGCCGATCTTCATCAATGCAGACATACGCAACGCGTTGCGCATGAACTCCATAAACATAAAGAAGGTTGCGCCGTAAACTTTAAAACCACCATGCAGCACCATGCCGTTCATCATGTGCGCCATGCCAAACTCACGTACCCCCCATGAGAGGTAGTTACCGTCGGCATTTTCTGGGGTCACTTTCACGGTGCCCGACCAGTTGGTCAGATTAGAGCCGGTCAGATCAGCTGAGCCACCAAACATCTCTGGCAGTAGCGGTCCCATCGCTTCGATCGCATTTTGCGACGCTTTACGTGACGCGATGTTGGGCATGTCCGCTTGAGTCTTGGCGATGAATTTATCCATCTCAAGCGTAAAGTTTGCAGGCAGTTCGCCCGACATGCGACGTACAAATTCCGCTGCTTCCGCAGGGAAAGCCGCTTTATAGGCTTCGAATTTAGCATCCCAAGAAGCTTCATCTGCTGCGCCTTGCTCTTTGTGATCCCAACCGGCATAGATGTCTGATGGGATTTCGAAAGGTGCTGCTGTCCAGCCCAGTTCTTTTCGTGTGGCTGCAATTTCGTCGTCACCCAGCGGTGCGCCGTGGCAGTCATGCGTCCCTTTTAGGTTGGGTGAACCAAAACCGATCACGGTACGGGTACAGATCAGCGTCGGTTTGTCGGTAACAGATTTCGCTTCTGCGATCGCTGCGCTGATGGCATCCGCATCGTGGCCATCAACATCGGGGATCACATGCCAGTCGTAAGAGTTGAAACGCCCCGGTACACCCTTCTCCATCCAGTCGCCGATGTGGCCATCGATAGAGATGTCATTGTCATCCCAGAAAGCAATCAGTTTGCCCAAACCTAACGTACCGGCCAGCGCACAAGACTCATGAGAGAGCCCTTCCATCAGGCAGCCATCACCCATAAAGACGTAGGTGTGATGGTCAACGATATCGTGACCCGGTTTATTAAACTGCGCCGCCAGTGTGCGTTCAGCAATCGCCATCCCGACTGCATTGGTGATACCTTGACCCAGAGGGCCAGTGGTGGTCTCGATGCCGTCGGCATAACCATATTCAGGGTGCCCCGCCGTCTTGGAGTGCAGTTGGCGGAAGCTCTTGATGTCTTCCATGCTCAGATCAAAACCGGACAGATGCAGCAGCGAGTACATCAGCATCGA
>JALSHQ010000065.1 GCA_026982145.1 Gammaproteobacteria bacterium
TGCCACGTCGAGAGATGAAACGTGGTGTGATCGTCGCATCAAACTGCGGCGCAAGGTTTAAATAATAGGGGATCGCGATATCAGTACCAGAGACCTCTGAACTGCGAAGGCTCGGCGACAAAAGACCGGATTTACGACGGTCATCAAGCGGAAACGAGATATAGGGCAGGTAAAAAAAAGGGACGTGCATAAATGATAGCACTGCATGCTGCGCACTGCCCTCGCCACTTTCACGATCCAGCCTGATCTTACTTGAGCGCAACAGCCAATCTTCACGCCCAATGTCGCAAGTGGTGTAGGTCGCCTCTTTCAGCACGGTGACATCCTGCGACTCAAAGATAATCTGCGCCGCATCACCACGCACATGTTTACTGCGTATCTGAAAGCGAGCGTTATCGATATGACCGCTGGAATCGGCCAGATTAATCGACCCGCTATCCCCTTCAAAGACCGCCTCTGGGGTCGCAAAAAAAAGACTCGCGTCAGCATCGAGGCGCGCTTCATTTTTATGATAGCGCGCGCTGTCAGTACGCAACAATTGATTCGCCTGCCGGAATTCAACCCCACCCCTCATTTCATAGAGATCTCGCCCGATGGCACGCCCCTCATCAGCAGTGATGATACTCTTCTTACCAAGGCTCGCATCAAGGGTGTAAAAGGGGGCAAGGTGATGGCGACAGAGCGCCTCTTCGCTCGCCAGCGCCTCCTCGCCGAAAAAGAGTGGCGTGATCACCGCAAGCCCGCTCAAGGCTGCATAAAAACGTGCCGATCTAGGGGGTTCAACAGAAAACAACCCTGTACGACCCTTTTTTCGGTGCGGCTTTTTTTCAGATCGGATTGAGTGGTAAGGTAAGCGCAAGACGATTTTTAGATTACGTTAAATAACAGATACGGTAATTGTATGAGTGATGCGGATATACAAGTCAAAAAATTATCAATAAAGTATATCCTGATTCTCATTCTCTGTGTGATTTCACTGGCGGCTCTGCTAGTGTTCACCACACCGGCGAAACAGCCGGAGCTGCGCGAAATTCCAGCCACTCAGGTGGCACTGCTGCCGATTCTGCAGCAGACAATTCAGCCTATCAAACAGGTCAGCGGCCACTTGCAACCGGTGCGCAACAGTGCGCTCAATTTCGAGCTCTCCGGGCAAGTGACGGCGCGCTACGTGGAGCCCGGCAATCAGGTAGCCAAGGGTGAGCCGCTCATTGCACTCCAGCGCGGTGACCAGCAAGATGCGCTTGCAGAGGCGAAGGCGCAACTGTCGCAAGAGCAAAGGGCCATTGAGCGGGATAAACGCCTGCTTAAACTCATCAGCGAAAACCGCGAACTACAGGCACGAGAAGTGGCGCGCCTTGAGCAGTTAGGGCAGCAGTCGCTCGCCTCACGCTCAATGCGAGACAACGCCCGGCAACTGCTACTGCAACAGCAGCGCGAAGAGGAGCAGCTCAAGTATAGTGTTGAAACTGGCAACGCGCGGCGCTCACTAAAGCAGGCGGCACTGCGCCGCGCTGAGCGCAACCTAGCACGCACCACACTGAGCGCCCCTTATGCAGGGGTGGTTAATGCGGTGCATCTGGAGGTGGGTGATTATGTGACACCCAACCAAGTGGCGGTTGAACTACTGCAACTGGACTCACTTGACCTTAACGTTGATGTTAATGGCACCACTGCCGCGATGTTAAGCCTGCACCAAGCGGTCTCGGTCGAAGTTAAAGGCGAGCAGCATCGCGGGAAGATTGTTGCCCTGCAGCGCAGCCCCGACCCACAAACCTTTACCCATGCGCTGCGCATCCGACTCAACGGCAAAGGGTTGCAAGCGGGCACGCAGGCGGTGGCCTCGCTCAAACTAAAAACTTTGCCTAATGCATTGACGGTGCCAGTTGCGGCGCTGCTGCACCATAACGGCAACAGTTTTATCTTCATTTCCGAGGCAGGAAAGCTGCGCCGTGTTGCGGTCGCACTGGGTGCCCGTCAAAGCAAGCAACAGGTGATCGTTGGTGAAGTACATGCCGGGGAGATGGTGGTGGCACGTGATGTCGCTTTTCTCACCGATGGCCAATCGGTGGTGCATGAGTGATCCGCGCACCCTTCAACAAGATTAATCTCGCATGCGCCTAATCCGCTTCAGTATCGATAACCCGCTCATCACCAATCTGCTATTGGTGCTGGTGCTGATCATGGGGCTGCTGTCGTGGTATTCGCTGCCGCAAGAGATGTTTCCGGTGATCGAGATGGATAAAGTCAAAGTGACCACCGTCTATAAAGGCGCCTCTCCGGAAGAGATGGAACGGCTGGTCAGCCTGCCTATTGAAGAAGAGTTTGATGACATGATGGAGATCGATACCATCACCTCCACCAGTAGCGAGGGGCTCTCCAACATCATCATCGACCTCAAGTCCGGCACCGATGTGACAGAGTTCGTCAACGACGCGCGCTCTATTCTGGAACGCATCAGTGACCTGCCAAGAGATGCCGAGCGCCCCGAGTTGAGCCGCATGAAATCACGCATACCGGTCATCAGCGTGGCGCTTTACGGTGATGTCTCGCGCAGCCACCTGTTTGAACTGGCGGATGATGTAAAACGCCGCTTGCTGGCGATTCCCGGCGTGGCGAGTGCGGGCATTGCGGGTAATCGTGAATGGGAGCTGTGGGTTGAAGTCGACCCATATCGCATGGCGGTACTCAAGGTACCGCTCTCGCTCATCACACAGGTGCTGCGCGACAACCTTGGCGACCTTCCCGGCGGTTCAATTAAGGCGGATGAGGGAGACATTTTGCTGCGCGGCAAAGGGGTGCAGCCAGAAGCGGAGGCGATCTCCCGGTTGGTGCTACGCCATAGCAGTAACGGCAGCGAGCTGCTGCTCGGCGAGGTTGCCAAGGTGAGTGTGAGACTAGAAGAGCCGCGCACGCTGGCTCGTTTTAACGGGCGCTCATCGGTGAATATGATCGTCACCAAAACGGCGGAATCATCCACCATTGAGATATCAGAACAGGTACGCGAACTGGCAAAAGCGATGCGCAGCGAACTCCCCAATTCGGTTCAATTGGGCGTTTTTAGTGATCTCTCGGTCTATGTGAAAACACGCCTTGAGACGGTGAAGTCTTCTGCCTTTGTCGGCCTGATACTGGTGCTGCTGTCGCTCTATCTATTTCTCAATTTTCGCGTTGCGCTCATCACCGCACTTGGTATTCCGGTCTCTTTTCTCTTTGCGATCAGCTTGATGGGTTACTTCGATGTGACCATCAACATGGTGTCGCTGTTCGCTTTTCTCGTGGTGCTCGGGATGGTCGTCGATGATGCGATCATCGTGACCGAAAATATCTATCGTCACATGGAAAATGGCGTCCCCCCTGAGCGAGCTGCCATTGTCGGTGCGCGTGAGGTCTATTGGCCAGTGGTCGCATCAACGGCCACAACCATCGCGGCCTTCATGCCGATGTTTGCCATCGGCGGCACGATGGGCGCCTTTATTGCAGTGATCCCAATCATCGTGATCTGCACCTTAATCGGCTCACTGATCGAAGCCTTCGGGGTGTTGCCCTCACATGCCAAAGAGATGCTCAAAG
Source organism: Gammaproteobacteria bacterium (assembly GCA_026982145.1). Classification (GTDB taxonomy): domain Bacteria; phylum Pseudomonadota; class Gammaproteobacteria; order SZUA-140; family SZUA-140; genus SZUA-76. Next base: position 3,571 of record JALSHQ010000065.1, read on the forward strand.
TAAAAAAGCGCAGCGCACGCCCCAGCAAAGTCGATTGGAAAAAGTGGCTAAAGCGCTATACCGATGTGGTACGTTGGTCACTGCACAACCGCTATTTCATGTGCATTGCCATCATCGGCCTGATGTTTCTCACCGTTGTAGTGACCACTACCCGCAGTTCATTCGAGCTATTTGGCTCGGTCGACTCCGGGCAATTTTTTATTAACGCTGAAGCGCCCAACACCTATAGCCTGCAAGACACCACTGTGCTGGCGAAGCAGATGGAGGTGGCAGTGTTTGATGCCCTTGGTGAGAACGAGCTTGAGAGTATGCTCACCAATGTGGGCGTCACCTTTATCGATTTCCATACGGTTAAATTTGACAGTAACTACATCCAGTTGATGATTGATCTTAAAAAACCGCGCCCGGAAGGTTTTATTGACCGCTGGGTTTCACCTGTGGTCAGTCTCCGTTTCGACTGGGAGGGAACACGTGAACGCAGCACCACTGACATCATCAACCTGCTGCGCGAAAAGATGCAGACAATCGCCGGGATTCAGCGCCTCTCGATCCTCCGACCCGCAGGCGGGCCGGCGGGTGCCGATATTGAAATCGGCGTGGTGGGCAGAGAGTTTGACCAACTGCGCGAGATCGGTGAAGAGGTTAAACTCGCACTGCAGAGTCTGCCCGGCGTTTACGACATCCGACAAGACCTTGAACCGGGCAAACTCGAATATCAATACACACTCAATGACCGCGGCCGCCAACTGGGGCTAACTCAGGCAAAACTGGCTGAGGCGATCCGGGGAGGGTACCAAGGGGTTGAAGTGACTCATGTCACGCGGGGCAACAAACGACTGCCGGTACGGGTGATTTATCCTGAGTCGACCCGCAAACAAGCCGCCTCACTGGGCGAGCAGCGTATCGTGCTCGATAACGGCAAGATGGTCTATTTCGAAGAGGTCGCCGATATTAAATTCGGGCGCAGTTTTGACTCCGTCAAGCGGCGCGACATGCAACGTCTGGCAACAGTGACAGCAGAGGTCGATGCCAAGGTGACAACAGCGATTGAAGTCTCCAACTACATCCAGCAACAGTTCGCAGACCTTTCACAGCGCCACCCCGGCATTGAGCTGGTGTTCATGGGTGAAAAGCGCGAAGCGAGCGAGTCCATGCGCGATATGCTCAATGCTTTCATCATTGCATTGGCGCTGATCTTCTTCATTCTTGCCGCACTGTTTAAATCTCTGCTCGACCCACTGGTCGTGATGTTCGCCATTCCATTCGGCATTATCGGGGTGATCATTGGCCACTTTATTATGGGTTTTCATCTGCAATTTTTATCGATGGTCGGCTTCCTTGCCCTTGCCGGTATTATCGTGAATGACTCGCTGATTCTTGTCGACTTCGCCAAAAAAATGCGCGCCAAAGGGATGGATCGTATCGAAGCGATGGTGGAGGCGGGGCGGGTACGTGCACGGCCGATTCTGCTGACCAGCGTCACCACTTTTCTTGGCATATCACCGCTGATCTTTTTTTCAACGGGGCAGACCGCATTCCTCGCGCCAATGGCCGTTAGCCTTGGCTTCGGGTTACTCTTTGCAACCCTGTTAATTTTAATCGGTGTGCCCTGTTTTTACATGGTCGCGGATGACCTGCGCAACAAGAGTATAAAAATTTGTCGTCGGCTATTAGGGCGCGAAGCAGAGGTGCCTCGCCATGCAGGATGATCAACGCCTGATCAAGCTAAAACGATGGCTGCACAATGACCTCGGCATCCACTTTGATCACATCGCCCCCGCCTCTAGCGATGCCAGCTTTCGCCGTTATTTCCGCATTCAGCATGAAGGCAAAAGCTTGATCGTCATGGATGCCCCACCGGAAAAAGAGGATTGTGGCCCGTTCATCAAGATCTCAAATGCAATGGCTGCAATGAAACTCAATGTGCCGCGTGTGCTGCAACA
>JALSHQ010000066.1 GCA_026982145.1 Gammaproteobacteria bacterium
AATCGCATCATGGTGTTCAACGATCTCTTTTATGATCGCTTGGTCGATCTCATCATTGCATACGTGAAGTACTTTTAAGTGCGAAAGGTCTACGGCTGGTAGAGGCTGTTGCTTGTGTAATGGAAGTGTGAGGGTGATGGAGAATTCAGCCCCCTGCCCCGCTTGACTGGTGACACTGATTTCGCCTCCCATCAGCTCAACCAGCGCTTTGGTGATGGCGAGCCCTAATCCCGTGCCGCCATATTTTCGTGTTGTCGAGCCGTCCGCTTGGTTGAATTGGTCGAAGATGATTTTGCTTTGTGCTTCAGAGATGCCGATGCCGCTGTCACTTACCCGCAAGGAAAGTTTGGCATTCTCGTCGGTGACGACGCCATCAATATCGACAAAGACATAGCCCTTCTCAGTAAATTTGATGGCGTTACCGATAAGGTTGATCAATATTTTTTGTATACCATCCGCATCTGCAATGAACCAGTCAGGGAGTGCTGACGCGTAACGTATTTTAAGTGAAACTCCTTTTTTATAGCCGTTGTAGGCGAGGCTCTGTCCGATATCATCCACCAATTCATGCAGATTCATCGGTTGCGGATCTAGCTTCAGATGGCCAGACTCCACCTTGGAGAGGTCAAGAATACCGTTTACTAGTGTCAGCAAGTTGTTGCCGGATTTGTTGATGAGACTAACGTAATTTTTATCTTGTGCATTGAGGTGAGACTCTTTTAGGAGATCACTCAAACCGAGTATTGCATTCATTGGGGTTCTGATCTCATGGGACATCGTCGCCAGAAATTCAGATTTGGCTTTGTTGGCAGCATCTGATTTTAATAATGACTCCTGCAACATGTCCAAAACCTTGTTGTATCGTTTGGATATCTGCCCCGCTTCGGTATAGGGGTCGACCGGTACTCGCAGATCAAAATTCTGGCTTCTGGTCTGCAGGTCAAGCACGTCCACTAATGACTGGATCTCATTCGGTGCGTGATGTGCAGACACGTTGAGGCCAACGACTTCATCTTCAAACGAGACACGTAGTGGAAGAAAGCGGTTGATCAGGCGAAGCACTAAATATGCGATGCCAAACCCCCAGAGGAAATTGGCCGCGACACCGGTCATTTGAATGAGCAGTTGTTCCCCGAATGTCAGCCCAGTCTGCAAGGTGGCGCTGTCAGCAAAAAAAGCAACGGCGAGCGTGCCCCAAACTCCCGCGCCGCCGTGTGCGCCCACCACCCCCACAACGTCATCCAGTTTAAGCTTTAACAGTAACTGATCCACGACCATCATTACGATGCCGCCGATCGCGCCAATCAAGATCGCTTCATGGCTAGCAACCACATTGCAGTTGGCTGTGATGGCGACAAGACCGGCGATTGCTCCGTTCATTAACAGGCCGCCGTGCGTATACTTTAGTATTTTCCATGAAATAATGAGCGTGGTAAGAAAACCAGCAGTACCACTCAGAAACGTGTTTAGAATAATCTTCGGCACTTCCGGTGTGAACCCACCGGCGCTGCCACCGTTAAAGCCGATCCAGCCGATCCATAACAGCAGAACACCGGCCATCGAGAGCGGTAAGTTATTGCCGGTGATCGAGTTGTGCGTGCCATTTTTATTGAAGCGGCCGAGGCGAGGGCCAAGAATAATGATGGCGGCCAGTGCGACCCAAGCGCCGGTACCGTGGACGACGGTGGTGCCAGCAAAATCAACAAACCCTCTCGCGGCTAGCCACCCTTGGTGGGTGCCTGCCTCAAGACCGTTCCATGCCCAGTGACCAAAAACTGGGTAGATAACGATGGAGATGACCACTGTCACCATGATATAGCCGCGGAAGTTCATTCGCTCTGCAACCGCACCTGAAACGATGGTGGCTGCGGTGCCACAGAACATCGCTTGGAATATAAAAAATATATACTGCTCTTCGCTGAGGGGGGTAAACAGCGCGGCGAGATCCCCGCCAATCAAACCAGAGTGGGTAGCGCCAAACATCAGTGTATAGCCCACGATCCAGAAGAGCGCGAGCGAGAGACAAAAATCCGTCAGATTTTTGATGGCAACATTAACGCTGTTTTTTGAGCGTGTTAACCCGCTTTCAAAAGCGAGAAAGCCAGGCTGCATTAAAAATACCAGGCCGATACAGACGATCACCCAGAGTTGGTCGATACTGCTTTGCACTAAAAATGAGGCCTATTGTTCTCTCTATAACAATAGTTATCGTCATTTTTACCGGCAGGTTGAGGGCACCACAGAATAAACTTTTTATTCTGTGGTGATTGTTGAGCGCCTTCTTTGATACGTAAAATAGCCAGTTTTTATTTGGCGAATACAGGCGGGGTGCTTTCTTGGTCAGATTCTGTTGGTTTAGCTGAGGCTTGAGCAGCTTTCTTCGCGGTGCGTTGGTCTATGGCATTTTTGAGTGCAATCAGTAACCCTAATCCGATAAATGCGCCGGGTGGCAGAATGGCGAGCAGAAAGCCGTTGTAGTCATCGAAGATGGTGATGGTCATCCACTCAGCGGCTTCACCGAACATCAGGTGAGCTTGAGCAAAGAGTGTCCCTTGGCCGAGCAGTTCGCGAATGGCGCCGAGGAGCACGAGGATGGCGGTGAAGCCGACTCCCATCGTTAAACCGTCGATGAATGAAGGGACAACGCTGTTCTTAGATGCAAACGCTTCTGCGCGGCCAAGAATGGCGCAATTGGTCACGATGAGCGGAATAAAAATGCCGAGAATCTTGTAAAGATCATAAAAGAAGGCGCTCATCGCCAGTTCAATTGCGGTCACAAAGGAGGCGATGATCAATACAAAAACCGGAATGCGGATTTCCGGGCGCACAGAATTTCGAATCAGTGACACTGTGATGTTGGAAAGCACTAGAGTGAGTGTAGTGGCGATGCCGAGCCCGATGCCGTTGATGGTGGTGGTGGTAACGGCAAGCAGCGGGCAGAGGCCGAGCACCTGCACTAGGGCGACATTGTTTTTCCACAAGCCGTTATAGGTCAGTTCGTTGTAGTGACTATTGGCCATTTTCAGTCGCCTGGGTTGCTGTTGGTATTTCGCCATGATCGGTTTTGAACAGCTCATCGCGGTGTTGCTCAAAATAGAGCAGTGCATGGTGAACCGATTTTACCACGGCACGCGGGGTGACCGTTGCACCGGTGAACTGGTCAAAAATACCACCATCTTTTTTCACCCGCCAGCCGAGTTCGTCAGGCGATTGTAGCGAAAGGTTATTAAAACCGGTGATCCAATCGGAGCGTTCGATTTCGATGCCGTCGCCGAGCCCCGGTGTTTCACGGTGGTTGAGAATGCGCACCCCACTGATGGTGCCGTTATAGCGGATGGCGACCAGCAGTTTGATCGCACCATTATAGCCATCTGGCGCAACGGCGGTGATGACAGCAGCGATGGGGATGCCTTTGAGTCGAGCTAGATAGACGGTGATTGGCTTCTTGCTGCCGAGCAGGGCTTTCGAGGTGACAGTCACCGTGTCAGTGGCGATGTTGTTGTCATGGCTTTCAGGGGGCACCAGCGCATGGAGGCTCTTTAGCAGGGCTTGGTAATCATTATTTGCAATGCGCGCAGCGGTGCTGTCATAGGTGAGCGCCACCATGCTGGTACCCGCGACCGCAAACAGCGCGAGCAGCAGTGACGTAGTAAGCATATGTTTCAGCACCATCGTACTAGCCCTTTTTGTGGCCGAAGACGCTGGATTTGAAATAGTGGTCGATCAGTGGCGTGCACATGTTAAGCAGCAGTACCGCAAAGGCCACGGCATCCGGGTAGCCGCCCCAAGTGCGGATCACGTAGGTAAAGATGCCGATGCCACAGCCGTAGATGATCTTGCCTCGATTGGAGGCTGCCGCTGTAACCGGGTCGGTAGCGATAAAAAATGCTCCGAGCATCACCGCGCCACTAAAGAGGTGAAACATCGGGGTGGCGTAATGTTCCGGGTCGACCAGATAAAAGAGTGATGAAACCACAAATAGCGAACCGACCATCGCGACCGGAATGTGCCAACTGATGATTTTTTTGTAAATCAGCCACAGACCACCTAGCAGAAAGCCACCGCCGACCCATTCCCACCCCTTGCCGCCGATGGCACCAAAAATAGGAATAACACTCAGCACGCGGCTGGTCTCTTCATCCAGCCCAAGCTGGGCGCGCACTTCATCTACACTGTTGCCGAGTGCAAGATGGGTTTTGAGCGAGTCGAGTGGCGTCGCTTCAGTGAGCGCGTCAAAGGTCATCCCGTCGGGCAGTGTATGAAACAGGATAAACATTGCGGTTTCCAAGAAATCGAGGCTGTTATCTGCCAATGCACTGGGGGGGATCCAACTGGTCATCTCGCGCGGGAAAGAGATCAGCAGCATTACGTAGCCGATCATTGCCGGATTGAACGGGTTGTAACCCAAGCCGCCATAGAGCTGCTTGGCGATGATGATGGCAAAGGCGACCCCAATGACGGTGATCCACCACGGCGAGAGTGGGGGGAGCGTCAGGGCGATCAAGATAGCGGTCAGCGCTGCGCTGCCATCACCTAAAGAGGGCAGTACTGGGCGTTGGCGCAGTTTCAAGATCAACGCCTCGCAGCTGAGTGCTGTGACCAGTGCAATGCAGATATTAACGACCACGCCCCAGCCAAAAAACCAGACATAGGCGCTAATGCCGGGGATCAACGCCAGCATCACCAATACCATCACGCGGGTGATGGAGGTGGGGGCGAGCTGATGGGGAGATGTGGGTGTGTTAAATGGCATCACGTTGTTTATCTGTTAGCGCAGTGTGGTGACTGCGTTAGGGTTCCTTGTCATTGTTGCTGCTATTTTCAGTGGCGTCATCTTCTTTATGAGCGCGCTCTTTTGGTGGCGCGACCGGGGCGCTTTTTTTCTTCTCCTGCACGCGTGCAATGGCAGCCTGAATCTCTGCCTGGCGCGCAGCCGTGGCGCTATCGCGTTGGCTCATCGCCTCACCGCGCATTTTTTCAGCCATTTTGGCGCCATCGACCGGTGGCGCTTTGGCGGCGGCCTTCGGTCTGGGGGCTTTCTTTTTGGCTCGTTTTGCTTCGCGTTCCCGTTTTTCACGCTCGATCCGCATCTGGCGGAACTCATGGCGCTCACGCGCTTGGTCTGATTTTTTCTGCTCCTGCTCTTGTGTCCAGATCGCCCCTTTAGCAAAGCGGTAAAACTGCACCAGCGGAATGTTACTGGGGCAGACATAAGAGCAGCAGCCGCATTCGATGCAGTCGAACAGGTCATACTCCTGCGCCTTATCGAACTCTTTGGCGCGTGAATACCAATAAAGCTGCTGTGGCAGCAGCTTGACCGGGCAAGCCTCGGCACACGCACCGCAGCGAATGCACGGCATTACCGGGCGCTCAGCCCCTAGCTCTTCACGTGTGGCGGCGATGATGCAGTTGGTGGTTTTGATGACCGGCAGGTGGGTGTCGTGCAGTGCAAAACCCATCATCGGCCCCCCCATGACGAGCCGTTCGATCTGATCCGATTCCACCTCA
>JALSHQ010000067.1 GCA_026982145.1 Gammaproteobacteria bacterium
TATATTGAAAACGAAGAGGATGAGCGTGCGCTTGAGTTGATTGATCAACTTAATAAAGAACAGCCGCGCTGGAAGCGGCTGGCGGGTTCGTCCAGTGTGAAGGAAAATCCCAACAAGGTACCTGTTGAAATTACGGCAGCGTATGCACGTGCTTATATCGATCAGCTTGGGCAAGCTCAGGCTCGATTGGAGCCGCTGCACAGACAGGCACCTGAAAATCTGGATATCCGCTCAAGCCTCGCCTACCTCTATTTATGGCGCGGCTGGCCTCGCCGCGCACTGGAAGAATTCGAGATTGCAGGCGTTCAGGATAGCCACCACCTAGACGCCGCGCTTGGGCGAATTCATGCCCGCTATGCACTGTATGAATTCCCAACGGTTGAAGAGAATATTGCAGCATTAAATTGGCATTATCCTGAAAGCGCTCGGCTGAAAGGGGTCAACCGGATGTGGGCGCTGCATAATATGCGAGAGCTGCGCGTGGATATTTCGCGTGGGATCAGTTCAGGTGTGCAAGAGGGAAGCCGAGATTTAACACTCAACAGTTACCTTTACGGTCGCCCGCTGCGGCATCGCTACCGCCCCTATCTTCATCATCTCCATTCACAGGCACGTTTTCCTGAAGGCGCATCTTATTACCGGCGCATTGGTGCGGGCATTGAATATCGGCGGCGTTACTTGAGAGTGCGCAGTGAACTTGCACGCAACTTGGGGGGTGCGGCGGATATCGGCTTAAATAGCTCACTGCAGTGGAGCATGGATGACCGTTGGTCGCTCTACGGTAATCTAGATAGCTACAGTAATGACGTGCCATTACGCGGGCGCGCCCAAGGCGTCGATGGCTGGGGCGTGGGTGCGGGCGTCAGTTACCGTTTTCATGAGCTTCGCCGTATTGACCTCTCACTTAAATGGTTGGAATTTAGTGACCAAAATCGCCGCCAGAGTCTCGGGCTTTCGGTGGATCAGCGCCTGATCACAAAAGTGGATTACAAGTTGAACGGCACGGCCAGTCTCTACACCTCACAAAACACACGTTTGGATGCGCCATACTTTAATCCGCTCAGTGATCTAACGCTACAGCTGGGTGTGGTTAACGAGTGGCTGTTGAAGCGTCATTACGACTACGCTTATCGTCATCGTTTGGGGCTTATGGTGGGGCAGTATCAGCAAAAAAGCTATGGCGGCAAGTTGATCTGGACGGTGCGCTATGAGCATCAATGGAATTTCAATGACCGTACTGAACTGCGTTACGCCATCTCGCGTGGCCAGCGTGCCTACGATGGCGTAACAGAATTCATTACCCAATTTGACCTCGCCTTGGTTTGGAGGTTTTAGCGTGAAGCGTTTGTGCCTTATTTTAGTGGTGATATGGAGTTTGATAGGTGTGGTGCAGGCGCAATCGGCGCCGCAGAGTTTTATCACATTGAGTTACCACGATGTCAGTGATGATGCCGCGAGCGTGGGTGCGCGCACTCTGATGTATATCAAGAGTGATGAGCTGGTTTCCCAGTTCTCATGGTTGCGTGAACAGGGCTATCAGCCGGTGAGTTTGTCGCAGATTATCGCCGCGCGTGACGGGAGTGCCCCCTTACCAGATAAGGCAATATTACTAAGCTTTGATGATGGCTATCAAAGTGTTTACAGCCGGGTTTTTCCACTTTTAAAGCTGTTTAACTATCCAGCCTTGATTGCGCTCGTGGGCAAATGGATGGATGTGCCGGCGGGTGAAATGGTCTCATACGGCGACGAGCAACTGCCCCGAGACTACTTCTTATCATGGGCGGAGGTGAAGGAAATGGTCGGCTCCGGATTGGTAGAAGTGGCCTCGCATAGCTATGATCTGCATCGCGGGATTATGGCCAACCCACAGGGGAATAGCCAAGCCGCTGCCATCACCACACGCTATGACCAAACGAGTGGTCTGTATGAAACAGAGGCGGAATTCAGACAACGCCTGCGGCAGGACTTAACTCGCAGCGTCAAACAGATCAAACACTATACCGGCAAAGCACCACGTGTAATTGTCTGGCCTTATGGCGCTTATAATCAGCTAACGCTTGAAATTGCAGCCAGTCTTGGAATGCCTTATACCATGACGCTCGATAGTGGCCGCAGTGACCTTGCAGAACTAAGTAACATCAAGCGTCTGCTGGTACAGAATAATTCGACCCTCTCTGACCTTGTCTGGATGCTGCGGCCGGGCAAAGCCACACCAATACGGGTGGCGCATGTCGATCTCGACTATGTTTATGACCCGGATCCCGCACGCCAAGAGATCAATCTTGGCCTGCTGTTAGATCGCATCAAAGCGCTGCAGATCAATACCGTTTACCTGCAAGCGTATGCAGACCCGGATGGCGATGGCCATGCCGATGCGCTCTATTACCCGAATCGCCATCTGCCAATGCGCGCTGATCTTTTCAATCGTGTCTCCTGGCAGTTGCGCACCCGTACCGGTGTGAGTGTTTATGCGTGGTTACCAGTGCTTGCTTATCAGTTTAGCGAGGGTCACTTGCTCTCTGACCTTTATGTCAAAAGTGAGCCGCTGGATGATGGCACGGTGGCCGAGGTCTCTTATCATCGCCTGTCGCCCTTTCATGCTGATGTGCGAGAAATAGTGGGTGATATCTACGAAGACCTTGCCCGGCAGGCCAGTTTTGCAGGCCTTCTGTTTCATGATGATGCCTACCTGAATGACTTTGAAGAGCACAACCCTTGGGCACTTCACCATTACCAGAGTGTATGGGGGTTGCCTAGCTCCATTGCACAAATCCGCCAGAATCGAACCTTCATGCAGCAGTGGACAGAAAATAAAACGCAGGCGTTAATCGAATTCACCCACTACCTGCGTGACCGCGTACGCCAATACCACCCGAGTATTCAGACCGCACGGAACCTCTACGCGCGGGTTGTGATGGAACCCCGCTCGGAAGAGTGGTTTGCGCAGTCCCTACCAGCTTTTGTTGAAAATTATGATTACACCGCCGTCATGGCCATGCCCTATATGGAAGAGGCGAAAGATGCCGATGAATGGTTGAAGGCATTAGTGGCTCGAGCAATCGAGCAGACGGGAGGAGACCTGAGTAAAGTGGTATTTGAACTGCAAAGTGTAGACTGGCGAAATCAGACGCCGGTTAATTCAGATGTGATTGCAAACCAGATGCGTATATTACGCAAACAGGGCGCGCTAAATTTTGGCTACTACCCTGACAACTTCATAAGAAACCACCCAGCGCTTGATGTGATCTACCCCGAATTTTCACTTAGCACTTACCCGTATGAGGCTCCATGATGGCTGACTTTACCGGGCAGGTCGTTGAGTGGATGTTCAGCTTTGCATTTTATTACCCACTTTTCATGGCCTATCTGTGGATGGTGGGTGCCATCTACTACTATTACCACTGGGAGCGTAATACACAGAAGGGGGTAGATCACCCGCCTGAATTGAGTGAATATCCCCCCGTTTCGATCATTGTGCCCTGTTTTAATGAAGGTGAAAATATCAGGGAAGTCATTGCGCAGCTGACACTGCAGAAATACCCTGAGTTCGAGATCATCGCAGTTAATGACGGGAGCCCGGATGATACCGGCGCGATCTTGGACGAGCTCTCTGAACAATACGCTCAGCTGCGAGTGATTCATCTCAAAGAGAACGAAGGGAAAGCGGTCGCGTTACGCATGGGAACGCTGGTTTCAAAGCATGAGTTTTTGGTCTGCATTGATGGTGATGCACTGCTCGACCAGCACGCGGTTAGCTGGATGATGCGGCACTTTATCGGCGGTGCGCGCGTTGCCGCAGTCACAGGCAACCCACGCATTCGTACCCGCTCAACCTTGCTAGGGAAAATCCAAGTGGGTGAATTCTCCGCCATCATTGGCATGATCAAACGTGCCCAACGCATCTATGGCCGGGTTTTTACCGTCTCTGGTGTCGTCTCCGCCTTCCGTAAAAGCGCACTGCACGATGTAGGCTACTGGAGCAAAGACATGGTGACAGAAGATATCGATATCAGTTGGAAGCTGCAACTGCGCCATTGGGATATCCGTTTTGAATCACATGCACTGTGTTGGATCTTGATGCCCGAAACCTTAAAAGGGCTATGGAAGCAGCGCTTACGTTGGTCTCAAGGGGGCACAGAGGCGCTGATCAAATACTTACCTAGGCTCACCGGTTGGCGGATGCGCCGCATGTGGCCGGTTTACCTCGAATATTTCACCAGTGTATTTTGGGCTTATATCATGCTGTTCGTGTTTGGTTTATGGGTCACCGGCCAGTTTTTCGAGCTGCCCCCGCCGCTCTCTATTCCAACGCTGCTGCCCGGCTGGAATGGCGTCGTGTTAGGGGTGACATGCCTGCTGCAATTTGCCATTAGCCTCGCCATCGACTCTCGCTATGAAAAAGGGATCGGGAAGATCTACTACTGGATGGTTTGGTACCCCATCATCTTCTGGGTGATGAGTGTCGCGACCACGGTGGTGGCCGTACCCAAAGCGTTATTCAAGAAAAAGGGAACGCGTGCTACATGGGTAAGCCCAGACCGGGGGATGAGATGACGAAACCACTGATCATCAATCGTCCCGACGTATTAACGCTACGCCAGCGTTTTGCGGATGGCTTTCTAACCTTTTTATTCTGGCTTATCTGGTTTTATCTCTGGATACCGTTATTGAGTCTAGGAGGCTGGATATTTGGGATCGATCTGTTTCATGACGAAATGATCGTGCGTGAAGGGCTGCAAAGTCTGACGGAGCTATTGGGGTGGTATCTGTTAGTGATCTTCCTGATTAGCACAACACTGGGTGTCTGGGCGATGGTCAATTTGTGGCGATTCCGCGGGAAGGACCGTCGGAGTGCCAGACCTGTCGTGGCCGATGAAGTGTTGGCGAATGACTTTAATGTGACCGCTGAGCAGGTCAACCAGTGGCGCGCATGCAAGCGGCTTGTGATCAGCCATGATCCGCAAGGCAATATCATGGCTGTTGAGAATGAGCCGCTTGAAAAAACCTCATAAATATTTATCCGACCAGACCGCATACTCATTCCCACTCGGGTCACAAAAGTGAAAACGGCGCCCGCCGGGGAAGGGAAAAATCGCTCTTTTGATCACACCACCCGCCTGCTCGATACGCGCTTGCGTCTGCTCCAGATCTCGGCTGTAAAAAACGATGAGCGCACTGCCACCTTCAACAGTTGCTGTTGCCTTTGATTGATAAAAACCGCCATTGAGCCCCTCATTATTAAAAGCCGTATATTCGTTGCCGTAATCGACAAACTCCCAGCCAAATGCCGCACTGAAAAACAGTTTAGTGGCATTGATATCCCTTGAGGGGAACTCAACGTAATTAATTTTTTCATGCACGTCCATCGTAATGCCCTAGATTTAAGGAACCTCTGATTTATTCTGAGCGAAGTGGGTTGTGATCTAAAATCTTCAGCTTCAAGGCGCGAATCGCACGTAATAGCGGGCTATTGCGAAGATTTGCAACGCAG
>JALSHQ010000068.1 GCA_026982145.1 Gammaproteobacteria bacterium
CCCTTTGCCGGCGAGCAGCATCAAAATGGTGATGCCGATGGCGATGATCACGCCTTGGCCGACATTGAGTGATGCCAGCGAGGTCTGGTTTTTGATTGCGGCGCGCTCCCACACCTGCAGGTTCTCGTCGTAACGGCCTGTTTCAAATTCTTCGTTACCGAAGTATTTAACGGTCTCAAAGTTGATCAGGCTATCAATGGCACGCGTATTGGCTTTGGAGTCCATCTCATTCATTTTGCGGCGGTACTTCATGCGCCATTCGGTAACGATCAAGGTAAAAGCGATGTAGACCACCGCGGTGGCAAACGGCACCAGCGCAAACCAGAGGTTGTAGTTGCTGAAGAGAATCAGCGCGATCAAAGTGATTTCTACCAGTGTCGGCAGAATGTTGAAGACCAGAAAACTGAGCAGAAAACTGATGCCGCGGCTGCCGCGCTCAATGTCCCGCGAGACCCCGCCGGTCTGGCGGTTGAGGTGAAAGCTCAGGCTCAGTGCATGCAGATGGCGAAATACTTGAAGTGCGACACGGCGGATGGAGCGTTGCGTCACTTTGGCGAAAATGGCATCACGCAGCTCGCCAAACAGCACGCTGACGATACGCAGCAGGCCGTAACCGAGCACCAGAAAGAGTGGCAGCATCACCACATCGACCTGACTGGGGTCGAGCGCATCGACGATCTCTTTGAGCAGTAATGGCACCCCGACGATGGCCACTTTGGCCAAAACCAAGCAGACCAGCGCCACCATCACCCGCTGTTTGAACTCCCACAAGTAGGGGAGCAGGGTGCGGATGGTCTTCCAGTCGTTGCGTTTTCTATCGGAGGGGGCGCTGTCGCTTGTGGGTCTCATGCAGACAAGCTATCAGATCGCTGATTGGCAAGCCAATTTTCACGCTATTCGGTGTATAATGGCCGGCTGCTACAGTCCCCTTAATAAATTCGGGTTTAATTGTGGGGGTAGCTGGTTTTTTGAACATTCGTCCATATTGATAAATGTCGATGTAAGGCGTTGAAGTAATAGAGGAAGTGGTATGCCTATTTATGAGTATTCGTGCAAAGCCTGTGATCATGCGATGGAGGCGATGCAAAAGATGAGTGATGAGCCGCTGAAGGAGTGTCCGGAATGTGGCAAGCCTGAGCTGAGCAAACTGATCTCAGCCTCCGGTTTTCGCCTTAAAGGCAGCGGTTGGTACGAGACCGATTTCAAGGGGGGTAACAAGCAGAAGGCCGAAGAGAAACGGGACAAAGCCTCCGACTGTGGCGCACCTTCTTGTAGCGCGCCGTGCATGGATTAAAGCAGCGCTGTGTGCTCATGCTGTTTGACGACTATTTGATCAATGTTTAAACGTTATCTTATTGCCGGCCTGCTGGTCTGGTTGCCGCTGGGTGTGACGGTGCTTGTGATCCGTCTGCTGGTCTCCTTTATGGATCAGCTACTGGTCTTTATCCCAGTTAAATACCAGCCTGAAACCTTGCTGGGTTTTAATATCCCCGGATTAGGCGTGGTATTGGCAGTGCTGGTGGTGTTGACCACTGGGGTGATCGTCGCCAATTTTTTTGGGCGACGGTTGATCTCAGCCTGGGAGGCACTACTGGGGCGCATTCCGCTGGTGCGCACCATTTACCACAGTGTTAAGCAGGTGGCGGTGACGATATTCTCATCGCAGGGCAAATCATTCCGTAAGGTGTTGTTGATCGAATATCCGCGCAAAGGGATCTACACACTCGCCTTTCAGACGGGTGACGCAGTGGTAGAGGTGAAGCAAAAATCGGGCAGAGAGGTGATCAATGTTTTTGTGCCGACAACGCCAAATCCCACTTCAGGTTTTTTTATTATGGTGCCGGAAGAGGATGCACAGGTGCTCGATATGAGCATTGACGAGGCGTTGAAGATGATCATGTCGCTCGGCGTGATTGTGCCCGGTGGTAAGGAAAATCCTGCGATACAAGAGGCGACGCAAGAACTCTCCGATGTGCTGCGTGGCGAGAAGCACGACAAGGATGTTAAGTAGCACTCATGCTCAGCGGTAGAGGGGTGTACAATCCCGTAACATTCGATGCTCTATAGCATTTGTTTTTTTAATATTTCAGCTTTATAAAGGTTAGAGGATTATGCGTAGCCATTATTGTGGTCAGGTCAATGAAGATCATCTGGGGCAGGAGATCGAACTATGCGGTTGGGTGCATCGTCGCCGCGACCACGGCGGGGTGATCTTTATTGACCTGCGTGACCGCGAAGGGTTGGTGCAGGTGGTGATTGATCCCGATACGGTAGAGGCTTTTGCCACCGCAGAACGTGTGCGCAGTGAGTATGTGTTGAAGATCTCAGGTCTGGTACGTGGCCGCCCGGAAGGCACCATCAACCCCGATATGGCAACTGGCAAGATCGAAGTATTGGGGCGCAATGTTGAGATTCTTAACGCTGCTGAAACGCCTCCTTTTCCACTCGATGATGAGCGTGAAGTGGGCGAAGATGTGCGCCTCAAATATCGCTACATTGACCTGCGTCGCCCGCAGATGCTGCGCCGTATGCGGATACGCTCACAGGTTGCCGGCACGCTACGTCGCTTCCTCGAAGATAATGGTTTTATGGAGATCGAAACGCCGATCCTCACCAAGTCGACCCCCGAAGGGGCGCGGGACTATCTAGTGCCGAGCCGTACCCATCCGGGTGAATTTTTTGCGCTGCCGCAATCCCCCCAGCTTTTTAAACAGCTGTTGATGGTGTCGGGCATGGATCGTTACTATCAAATCGTGCGCTGTTTTCGTGATGAAGATCTGCGTGCTGATCGCCAGCCTGAATTTACCCAGCTCGATATCGAAACTTCATTTATGAGTGAAGAGCAGATCATCACGCTCACAGAGCAGATGATCCGCGAGCTTTTCGCCAAAGTGCTGGAAGTGCCGCTGCACGACCCGTTTCCGCGCATGAGTTATGACGAAGCGATCGACCGTTTTGGCATCGACCGCCCGGACCTGCGCATTCCACTGGAGCTGGTGGATGTTGGCGATGTGATGGCTAATGTTGAGTTCAAAGTCTTCTCTGGCCCGGCGAAGAGTGCCGATGGCCGGGTTGCGGCACTGCGCCTACCGGGGGGTTGTGAGCTGTCGCGCAAAGAGATCGACGGTTACACCAAATATGTTTCGATCTATGGTGCAAAGGGTTTGGCCTACATTAAGATCAATGATCTCGATGCTGGGCGTGAAGGGTTGCAGTCACCGATTCTCAAATTTTTGCCGGACGATGCGGTCACTGCGATCATTGAACGCACCGGCGCACAGACGGGAGACCTGATCTTCTTTGGTGCCGATCGGGCGAGCATCGTTAATGAAGCGCTGGGTGCGCTGCGGGTGAAACTGGGTCACGATCGTGGCCTGGTCGAGCGCGGCTGGCGGCCGGTTTGGATTGTCGATTTCCCGATGTTTGAGCGTGATGAAAAGAACGATCGCTGGACTTCCATTCATCATCCGTTCACCAGCCCTAAAGTTGATGATGCCGCCGCGCTGGCAGCTGATCCGGGGGGGGCTAAATCACAGGCGTATGACCTTGTATTGAACGGCACTGAAGTGGGTGGCGGCTCGATCCGTATCCACAGTGCCGAGATGCAGGCAGAAGTGTTGAAACTGTTAGGCATTAGCGACGAAGAGGCAGAGGCTAAATTCGGATTTTTACTCGACGCGCTCAAGTACGGTTGCCCCCCCCACGGTGGCCTTGCCTTTGGTCTGGATCGGTTGGTGATGTTGATGACCGGCGCGTCATCAATCCGTGAAGTGATCGCCTTCCCAAAAACACAGACCGCCGCTTGTGTATTGACCAATGCGCCATCGCCAGTGGCCGATGCACAGTTGAAAGAGCTGGGGGTGCGCCTGCGCAAACCGCCAGTGGCTGAAGAGAAGTCATAGAGGAGTCTGTTGATGGTTGCGACTGCGACTGCTATTCAGCAATTTACAGGGTTAAGTGACGCCGAATGCACCGCACGAATCAAGGCGGCAAAAGCGGCGCTCGGCGATCGCCTGATTATTCTGGGGCACCACTACCAGCGTGAAGAGGTGTTTGTTCACGCCGATGTGAGTGGCGATTCACTCAAGCTGTCACGCGCCGCGGCGGACTCAAAAGCGGACTACATCATCTTTTGTGGGGTTCACTTTATGGCCGAGGTGGCGGATATTCTGTCGCGCCCGGAGCAAGTGGCGATGTTGCCGGATCTCTCCGCCGGTTGCTCGATGGCCGATATGGCGAACCTCACCAAGGTTGAACGCGCATGGCAAGAGATTGCACGCGTGCTCGACCCGGACGAGCATGTGACTCCTGTCACCTATATTAACTCGGCCGCAGACCTCAAGGCTTTTTGTGGTCGTCACGGCGGCATCGTCTGCACCTCGACCAATGCGCAGCAGATTTTGGAATGGTCGTTTGCACGGCGCGAAAAGATTCTCTTTTTTCCTGATCAACACCTCGGCCGCAACACCGCCGCAAAGATGGGGATTTCGCTGGATGAGATGGTGGTGTGGGATTTTGATCAACCCTTTGGGGGCCTGACGAAAGAACAGATCCGCAACGCAAAAATGATTTTATGGAAGGGGTTCTGCTCGGTGCATCAAATGTTCAAACCGGAACATATCGACCGTTTCCGTGCGATGTACCCGGAGGTCAAAGTGATCTCGCATCCCGAAGCCTCTTATGAGGTGTGTCAGATGTCAGATTATGTGGGTTCAACGGAATACATTATCAACACAGTAGCAGACTCAGCGCCTGGCACCCGCTGGTTGGTCGGCACAGAGCTGAACCTCGTCACCCGCCTGCATGAGCAGCACAAACATGAAGATAAATCGGTACACTTTATGTCACCGACGGTCTGCATGTGTTCAACCATGTTTCGGGTCGATCCGCAGCACCTATTGTGGCAACTGGAAAACCTAGTGGATGGTAATGTCGTCAATCAAATCAGTGTGCCAGCCAGTGATGCCGATGAGGCACGTGACGCACTGCAGCGGATGTTGGCGATTCGTTAGTCTCCTTATTTTAACTGGGCGCAAGCAAGGGAGTGATGATGGGAAAACAAGACAACCAACCCGACTGGGGTGCTCTCGCTGAAAAATTCGACCTATGGGCACCGCACATCGCGCCAGTCGGTGAGGCGCTGCTGGCAGCCCTTGATGCGCAGCCCGGTGAAACTGTTTTAGATCTTGCTTCGGGCACGGGTGAGCCGGCACTGACACTGGCAAAGCGACAGCCTTTAGTAACGATCACCGGGATTGATGCCGCCGCAGGCATGGTGAAAGTGGCTGCGCGCAAGGCGCACGAGCAGGGGCTGGCGAATCTCGCATTTCAAACCATGGCCGCTGAGGCGTTGTCGTTTCCGGATGACCATTTCGATCGTATCTGCTGTCGCTTTGGGGTGATGTTATTTGATGACCCGGAAGCGGGGCTACAACAGATGCAGCGGGTATTGAAACCGGGTGGGCGTTGTGCGCTGGCGGTGTG
>JALSHQ010000069.1 GCA_026982145.1 Gammaproteobacteria bacterium
CGATCAGCGTAATGAGCTGATGGAAGCAGATGACATTTATGACACCATCGAAGCGATTAGGAATGATGTGGTTAACGACCTGATTGATACTTATATTCCACCGCAAAGTATTGAAGAACAGTGGGATGTGCCCGGGCTTGAAGCGGCATTGGAAAATGAATTTTCACAGCGCATGCCGATCGCCGAGTGGTTGGAGCAAGATGACGCGCTGCACGAAGAGACGCTGCGCAAACGTGTGCTTGAAGAGATTGAGCAGGCCTACGCTGAAAAAGAGGCGCAAGTCGGAACTGAGGTGATTCGCCATTTCGAAAAGGCCGCGATGTTGCAGGTGCTCGACGGTTTGTGGAAGGAGCATCTGGCAGCGATGGACTACCTGCGTCAGAGCATTGGGTTGCGAGGCTACGCGCAAAAGAACCCGAAGCAGGAGTTCAAGCGTGAATCGTTTGATATGTTTACCCAGTTGCTGGATCGCATCAAGCTTGAAGTGATTAAAATTCTTTCGCGGGTACAGATACGTGCCGAAGAAGATGTCGAAGCGATAGAGGCGCAACGTCGCAATCAAATGCCGCCGATGCAGTTTCAACATGCGGAAGCCGAAGCGATGGGTGGCGGCGAACAGCCCCTCGCACAGACTGAGGGCGCAAAGTCGGACGAGCCTTTTGTGCGTGAAGGCCGCAAAGTTGGGCGCAATGAGCCTTGCCCCTGTGGCTCAGGCAAGAAATATAAACAGTGCCACGGCAAGGTGAGCTGATCTTTATTGCCGCCTGTTTCAAATAAAACAGCGCCTCTTGCTGGTATGAGTGAGGGGTGCTCGTCTATACTGCTGCGATGGCCGTTAACCTCCCTTTAGAATTACCCGAAATGCACCCCGTTGCCGGGGTGTGCATTGCCACGGCGGCTGCCGGAATCAAATACCCAAATCGCACTGATCTTGTCGCCTTTGAGCTGGCTAAGGGGGCGCAATGCGCCGCAGTTTTTACCCGCAATGTTTTTTGTGCTGCGCCGGTCTCGGTGGCACGTGAACATCTTGCCGAGATGCCTTCACGTCTGTTGCTAATTAACTCGGGCAATGCCAATGCCGGTACGGGTGAGCAGGGATATCAAGATGCCCTGAAAAGCTGTGCATTACTGGCAGAGGCTGCGGGCTATCACGCCAAAGAAGTGCTCCCATTTTCAACGGGTGTGATTGGTGAAGCGCTGCCGATGGATAAGCTGGGTGCGGCGCTGCCAGAGTTGGCCAAAGCTTTTAAGGTGGATAACTGGCGAGCGGCGGCACAGGCTATTATGACCACTGACACCGTGCCGAAGGGGTTTTCCCGTCAGTTGATGATCGGTGATGAGCAGATTACCATCACCGGTATTGCCAAGGGGGCCGGCATGATCTGCCCCGATATGGCCACGATGCTCGCCTATGTCGCGACCGATGCAAAGGTCGCTCCAGAACTACTGCAGCGCTGCCTGCAGCAGGCAGCGGATCGCTCATTTAACTGCATTACGGTGGACGGCGACACCTCGACTAACGATGCTTGCGTGCTAATGGCCACCGGCAAGGCGATGACGAGCGTGATTGATGATGATCAGAGCGAAGCCTACGCTCAGCTCTGCGAAGCGGTGACGGAGGTCTGTGTGGTTTTAGCGCAGGCGGTTATTCGTGACGGTGAAGGGGCGACCAAATTTATCACCATCGATGTTGAAGGGGGGGCGAGCGAGGCTGATTGTCGTCAGGTCGCTTACACCGTAGCGCACTCACCACTGGTGAAAACTGCTTTTTTTGCCAGTGACCCCAATTGGGGGCGGATACTGGCGGCGGTTGGGCGTGCGGGTGTTAAGACATTTGAAATTGAGCGTGTTGCGATTTACCTTGATGATGTTTGTATCGTGCGCAATGGCGCACGCGCGCCGGAGTACACAGAGGCCGCGGGTGAGAGAGTGATGCAACAGGAGGAGATCACTGTGCGGATTGTGCTGGGCGATGCGCTGCACAAAGCGCAGCTCTGGAGTTGCGACTTCTCGTATGACTACGTGCGCATCAATGCAGAATACCGCAGTTAACCCATAAGGTCGCGCTTGCGAGGTTAGGTAGGATGCCCAGCTGCTGCGCTAGATGCTAGCAGAGCGGACATAAAAAATCCCTCACTTAAGAGGGATTTTTAGTGGGTTAAAACCAAGTAGCGTTACTTGATTTTAGCCTCTTTGTACATCACATGCTTGCGTACAACAGGATCAAACTTCTTGATCTCCATCTTTTCCGGCATGGTGCGTTTGTTTTTGTCTGTGGTGTAAAAGTGACCTGTTTTGGCACTGGAAACCAGTCTGATTTTTTCACGCATCGTTCTGCTCCTTAAACTTTTTCGCCGCGAGCGCGCATATCGCCCAAGACTTTGCTAATGCCGCACTTATCGATGATGCGCATGCCTTTAGAGCTGACGCGCAGACGAACCCAGCGGTTTTCATCCTCAACCCAAAAACGATGGAGTGAGAGGTTAGGAAGGAAACGGCGTTTTGTTCTGTTATTTGCATGAGAAACATTATTTCCCACGATTGGTCGTTTTCCTGTGACCTGACATACCCTGGACATTGTACTAAAGCCTCCAAAACAAGAAGTGCATAAACGAAGCCGGACTTTATACCAAAATGGCAGGGGTGAAGCAAGTATAAAAACCCCATGCCATAGGTATCAATAGGTTACAGTAGCCCCTGCTCAGCAAACGAGAACACCGTGCCATCGCCAATAATGAGATGGTCGAGAACGCGGGTCTCGATTAAAGCCAGCGCAGCGCTCAATTGCTGTGTTAGCCGCTTGTCGGCGCCACTCGGCTCAGCGACCCCAGAGGGGTGGTTGTGGGCAAAGATCACCGCGGCCGCATTGTGTTGCAGGCACTTTTTCACCACTTCACGCGGATGCACACTCGCACCGTCAATGGTGCCGTTGAAGAGCTTTTCGAAGCAGATGACACGATGACGGCTATCGAGAAAGAGGCAGGCGAAAATCTCAAAATCGTAATCGCGCAGCTGTGCGAGCAGAAAGCGGCGCGTGTCATCCGGCGAGCTGAGAGGCTCGCTGCGTTCTAGGGTTTCGCGCAGGTAGCGACGGCTCATCTCCAGTACGGCCTGTAGCTGAACAAATTTGGCTGTGCCGAGCCCCGCACTCTGGCAGAAGCGGTGGTGATCTGCCCCCAGCAGTTTACGTAGCGTGCCGTATTCGAGCAGCAGCTCGCGGGCAAGATCAACCGCCGTTTTACCGCGAATGCCAGTGCGCAGAAAAATCGCAAGCAGCTCGGCGTCTGAGAGCGCTTCAGCGCCGCGCAGTTGCAGCTTTTCACGTGGCCGCTCGTGTGCGGGCCAGTCTGTAATGGGCGGCATGGTCACCTCCGTGTGATCGCCTGATGTTGGGTGACACTATAGTACAAGTCATGACCCCGATTAAATGTTATCTTACGCGTTTTATTTGCAGGGGATTTATTTCCGCATCTGTTCAGCGGCGGGGCGTCATTTATTTTTATGAGTAGTTTGGCAAATAAACGAATCTTGCTCGGGGTGAGCGGCAGCATCGCGGCGTATAAGAGCGCCGAGCTGGTGCGCCGCCTGAAGGATGCAGGTGCCGTGGTGCAGGTGGTCATGACCGAAGCGGCGCAGGCGTTTGTGACCCCTTTTACACTACAGACTCTCTCGGAGCGTCCGGTACACACGGCGCTGATGGATGCCAATGCCGAAGCGACGATGGGGCACATTGAGCAGGCACGTTGGGCGGACTTGATTGTGATCGCACCGGCGAGTGCTAACTTCATCGCTCGGCTGGCACAGGGACAGGCGAGTGATCTGCTCTCCGCGATTGCGCTGGCCAGCGAAGCGCCGTTAGCGGTCGCACCAGCGATGAATCGGCAGATGTGGGCGAGTGCGGCAACACAGGCCAATGTGGCCACATTGATGGAACGCGGGGCTAAGCTGTTGGGTCCCGCTTCGGGTGAGCAGGCGTGTGGTGAGGTTGGTGCGGGGCGCATGCTGGAGGCGGATGAGATTGTCGCGCATTGCGCTGAATACTTTGAGACGGGGCTGCTTGCCGGGCGACATGTTTTGATTACGGCGGGGCCGACGCAGGAAGATATTGATCCCGTCCGTTATATTTCAAATCGTAGCTCAGGCAAGATGGGCTTTGCGCTTGCAGCGGCAGCGGTCGAAGCAGGGGCGCGGGTCACGCTGGTCAGTGGGCCGGTAGCATTGGTGACCCCAGATCGGGTGGCGCGCATCGATGTACGCTCGGCGGCGGAGATGTTGGCGGCAGTGCAGGAAAACCTAGCGGAACAGGAGATTGTGATCGCAGCGGCAGCGGTGGCTGATTATCGTCCCCTGCAAGTGGCCACCCAGAAGATCAAAAAACAGGCGGGCAGCGCGCAGCTCTCGCTGGAGCAGACCGCGGACATTCTCAGCACCATTACCGCAGAGAGTGACGCTCGCTTTGTGGTGGGCTTTGCAGCCGAGACAGAGCAGCTCGAAGCGAATGCGCGCGTCAAACTAGAGAAAAAATCGCTCGACATGATTGCGGCCAACGGGGTGGGTGGGGAACGTGGTGGTTTTGAACGCGATGAAAATGCGTTGCTGCTGCTGTGGCAAGGGGGCGGTGTTGAGCTGCCTATGGCGCCCAAAGAGAAGCTCGCACGACAATTAATTGAACGCATTGCGGAGAGGTTTAATGCAAAAAATTCAACTGAAGATTCTTGATCCACGCATCGGCGGTGAGCTGCCGCTGCCTGCCTATGCAACGGGCGGCTCGGCGGGCATGGATCTGCGCGCTTGCATTGATGAAGCGCTGGAGATTCAACCGGGTGAGACGAAGCTGCTTCCAACCGGTCTTGCGATCCATGTGGCGGACCCGTCACTGGCAGCGGTAATATTGCCGCGCTCCGGGTTGGGGCATAAACACGGCATTGTGTTGGGGAATTTGGTCGGCTTGATCGACTCTGATTACCAAGGGCAGCTGTTTGTCTCGTGCTGGAATCGTGGTGACACCCCGTTTGTGATTAACGTGGGTGAGCGTATCGCGCAGATGGTTTTTGTGCCGGTAGTGCAGGCAAATTTCGAGATCGTGGATGAGTTTGAAAGCAGTGAACGTGGTGCAGGTGGCTTTGGTCACTCCGGACGCCACTAACAAACAATACTGGTAAAGGGAGAAACACAAGCTTATGGGCAGTCATGTTTCTGCTTCAATTTTTAAAGCGTATGACATTCGCGGCGTTGTGGGTGAGACGTTAACTGAAGAGGTGGTCTATAACATCGGGCGCGCTATCGGCAGCGAGGCTGCGGCACGCCAACAGAAGACAGTGGCCGTGGCACGTGACGGACGACTCTCGGGCGCGGCGTTTGTTGCGGCACTGACCCGAGGGCTGCGCGATAGCGGACGAGATGTGATCGATGTCGGCATGGTGCCGACACCACTGCTCTATTTT
>JALSHQ010000070.1 GCA_026982145.1 Gammaproteobacteria bacterium
TTATGGCAAAGAACACGGTCTTGATATTTGTATCATGATGGATCTGATGCCTGATGAAGTGGATGTTGGCGAGGAGATCGTGCGTTTGAGTGGTGGCGCCGCGACGATGTTAGTCCCCCCGCTTGATTTCGAGCGCTACAAGGCGACGCTTGAACGCATGAATATTTTAGTGATTGCCAATACAGGGCCGATGCATATCGCGGGTGCGGTTGGGACACATGTTGTTGCGTTTTTTGGCGATGTGCCACCCACCGATAGCGCAGCCTATGTGGCTGATGGGCAGAATGTCAACATGGTGCCCCCTTCAAAAGAGATCGCAAACATTACACCACAGCAAGCGTTTGAGGCTTGCAAAACTTTCTTCCCGCGACCCAACAGCTAATGCTGATGTATGTGAAGAGCGCATCGCCCTGAAACCCCCATTAATACGCGGCGCTCTTCCCATGTTTATATCGAGGTGCCTAACCCCTTGTGCTGTTTGCTTAGGAGGCTGTGCAGTTCAGCGCCAGTGGCGCTAACTTGCCGGCCTAGCATCTTTCTTTAGTGATTATTTCCATCTTATTTTTCACGGATGTTAACCCGTTGTATCTGATAGATTATTTCCGCAATAAAGCGCGCGTCTTTTAACCACCCCACCGTTATAATTAGCACTTGATTTAGAGGTATGTAATGCTTTTTATATATAGTGGTGTGGTGCCGGCGCTTGATCGCCGTTTGCGTTATGAGCTAGGAAAAGATCATCAACTGTTTACGATTCCTTTTGCGCCAGAAGCGCACTGGGCGGCATTGGAAGCGAGGGATTATTTTGAGGCTTGTGGCATCAACGCACATGCGTTGAGTGCGAGCGCTCTTTATGGTGTGAAGCAGAAGCTTCGTAATGAAATTTTCACTTCAGACGCGGTCTACTTGACTGGCGGCAACACCTATCAATTTCTTGCCTATGCAAGAGAGGTGGGGCTGTTCTCTATGCTGCAGGCATTTGAAGCGTTGGGCGGGGTTATTGTTGCTGAATCCGCAGGCTCTATTATCCTCTCACCGAATATCTCAACGGCCGCCATTCCAACCACCTGCCCGGATGAAAACAGCACCGGAATGACCGAGTTTCAGGCGATGGGACGCATCCCTTTCCATGTGAGCCCACACTATGAGCCGGAGTCACCTCATGCTGATCGCGAGATGGATGAGCTGCAAACGCTGGCCGATCTTTCTAATGCCTCTGTGCTGGTGTTACAGGACGGCGCGGGGGTGATGTTGCAAGGTGATAACATCGTCTTCTCAACCGGCACCCCAATTTGGTTAACGGCTGCGGCGGATCAATCGCACTTGCCGGACAGCCCCGAGAGATGTGCCGAACAAGCGGCGGGAAGTCCTTACTCCTTAGTGGGTTGAGTGGCGAGTTTTTCGAGTGTTTTCAGCTCTGACCGGCTGAAGCCTGCTTGCTGGCGTAGCTCGTAATCAAGTGGCCCGCGTAGTTCGCCGATAAAATAGGCTTGAATGAGGTCACGAAAAGTATCTTCTGCATCGAGCGCTCGTTCATTACAGAAGTATTTAAACCAGCGCGAACCGATTTCAACATGGCCAATTTCATCACGTAAGATAATTCCTAAAATCTTGGTGGTTTCATGATCCCCCATTTTTTTGAGGCGCTTCATCATGCCGGGGGTGACATCGAGCCCGCGAGCCTCCAGTACACGAGGGACTAAGGCCATCCTCACCATTGGGTCATTCGCTGTTTTTTGTGCCATTGCCCACAAGCCGTTATGGGCAGGAAAGTCGCCGTATTGATAGCCGAGGCTCTGTAGCCGTTTTGACAACAGTTCAAAGTGGTATGCTTCTTCATCGGCAACGCGAACCCAGTCGTCATAATACTGTTTGGGTAGCGCCCGAAAGCGGTAGACAGCATCCCAAGCAAGGTTAATTGCATTAAATTCGATATGAGTGATGGCGTGAATAAGTGCTGCGCGGCCTGCATCACTTCCAAGGCCGCGGCGGGGCACATGGGCGGGTGTGACCAATAGAGGTTTTTGCGGTCGCCCAGCTTCACCAATCACCTCGGGGGCACTGTCTGAAATCAGGGTGTAGTTGCCGTCACGCCACTGTGCTGCAATGGTTTTGGTCAGGCGTAATTTTTCTGCAACCGTGTTGGCAGCTAAACATTGCTGTGCCGCAGTGAAAATATTGGGTGAGGTGGCCATGGTGCTGTGTTGCTAGTGAGCAGTTTTTTCACTGAAAAAGATGCAAATAGATTAACATGTCAGGGTAGCGTGAGTCTTTAAAACCGATGTGGGTGGATGAGTAAAAACGATGAGCAGCAAAAATACTTACAAAGTGATTTTCCATAACCAAGGAAAACTGTATGAGCTCTACGCGCGGGAGATCTATCAAGGTGAACTGTATGGTTTTGTCGAGGTTGAAGAGTTGATTTTCGGCGAAAACAGCTCGGTAGTGGTAGACCCCAGTGAAGAGCGACTAAAATTAGAGTTTGCCGGCGTTAAGAGAAGTTTTATTCCGCTGCATTCGGTTGTGCGGATTGATGAAGTGGTTAAAGAAGGGGCGGGGAAAATCACAGAATTGAGTGGCAAGGGCGATAATATCACTCAGCTTCCAGGCACCATCTACACCCCTAAAAGTGATAAGTAGGGAAAAGAACTTTAAAGTCTCCTCTCTTTTGAGGTAAGCGCTAGTTTGATTTGATATTGCACGCTGTTTGTCGATATTCAATAAAGGATCACCTCGCACGCTGGAGGTGGTGAATTTATGGATTCGATAGGTGAGTTTGATGAAGTGCCCAAAGTGTCAGTATGTGCGGCAAGCGTTAGAAGAAGCGCCGGATTGGCAGTGCCCAAAGTGTGGCATTGCGTATCAAAAATATAAGCCAACAGAGAAGCCTGCTGCTAAGCTGCCTGCACCCGCAGCCGTGGCAGCGAGTAAAAAGCCAGCAAAAAAAAATAGCGGCCTCTTTAAAGACCTCCGTATTATGGTGTTGCTGTTGATTTTACTGTTTGTTGCGCTTGATCGGTTTTTTATGAAGGCCAACACCTCGGACTGGGATCAGCCACTTCGGGTGGTGATTTACCCCATTAATGGTGATCAAAGCGAGGCTGCTGCTTCATATATTGCCACCTTAAAAGAGCGTGGTTTTGCGCCGATTAATCAGTTTATGCGGCGTGAGGCAGCGCGTTATGGGATCGCAACCAATGATCCGCTCGATGTGCGCATGGCACCTGTGGTGAATGAGCGGCCGCCGTTACCGCCCGCCGATCAAACCATATTGAAAACGGTGTTGTGGAGCCTCAATTTTCGTTATTGGTCGTTCATGGCCGACAACTACGAAGGCCCCTCGCCCGATATCCGAATCTTTACCCTCTATTACGACCCTAAAGTGCATAAAAAACTACCGCATTCAACGGGCATCGAGCAGGGGATGTTGAGTGTGGTGCACGCCTTTGCAAGCCAAAAGATGGCCAAGCAGAACCGTTTTGTGATTACTCATGAAATGTTGCACACACTGGGTGCAACCGACAAATACTCTTTTGCAAACAACCAGCCCACCTACCCTGAAGGCTATGCCGAGCCAGAAAAGCAACCGCTCTACCCACAGCGATACGCCGAGGTGATGGGCGGGCGCATTCCACTGAATCAAACAGACTCCGAAATACCCGCCGGGTTGGGTGAGACGATGGTGGGCCCGTTAACCGCGTGGGAGATCGGCTGGCAGATTGAGTAGCCGCCGAAACTTGAACGTCGAGCTAGACATCATTCGTCACTATGAGAAAATCCGCCTTCGAATAATTAATGAGTGAGGCGGGTATGGCGAAGGCACTTCAGGCGCTGATTTTTGATGTGGATGGCACGCTTGCCGACACCGAGCGTGATGGCCATCGGGTGGCCTTTAATGCAGCCTTTAAAGAGGCAGCGCTTGATTGGGATTGGAGCGAGTCACTTTACGGTGAGTTGCTGGCAGTGACCGGTGGCAAAGAGCGCATCCGTTTTTACCTAGAAAAATTTAATGCTGAGTTTGAAAAGCCAGCACAGTTCGATGCGTTTGTCGCCGGGCTTCATGCGGCTAAAACAACTCATTTTGTTGAAATGATGCGGCGTGGTGAGATCCCGTTACGTCCCGGCGTTGAGCGTTTAATCAAAGAAGCGCGCGCAGCGAAGATGCGCCTAGCAATCGCAACGACGACAACGCCGGCCAATGTTGAAGCGCTGGTGAGCAGCACATTGGGGTGCGATGCGATGCAGTGGTTCGAAGTTATTGCGGCAGGTGATATCGTTCCGTCAAAAAAACCTGCGCCAGATATCTACCAATATGCGCTAGCGAAGATGGGGCTGGATGCAGACCAATGCATCGCCTTTGAAGACTCATTGAATGGCATTCTTTCATCACAAGCGGCCGGGTTAAAAACCATCATCACGGTGAATGGCTACACCTGCAATGATGACTTTAGCGGTGCGGTTATTGTGCTGGATCAGATGGGTGAGCCAGCCACACCCTGCAAGGTGCTCAAGGGTGGCGCGGATGTGAGTTACCTCGATTTAGCGACTGTGAAAAAGCTGTTTGAGGCATAAATGAACAGCCTGCTTTAAGGCGCCGCTGTTTTATTTATGTAAATACGGTAGCGGCTCCAGCGTGGCTATGAAGATTTCTTTTTGCGTTTCTTTTGTGATTTTCCAGCGGTTGGCTTGTCGGGGTAACCTTTTTCGCTGCTGATTTTTATATCGATATTGTACTGCTGTTGCAGTGCGCTGGTGATGTTATAGATCATCGAGTCACCTGGGATAATGGCGCGATACGGATTTTTAACGTTATACCAGCTGGGGTTATCGGGCACAGCAGACTGGATGCCGAGCGCATTCATTGAGCGCGCATACCAGCCGTAGCGCTCAACCTCGTTGGCAAAGCCGCTCATGTTTGTCTGCTTTGAGGCGAGCACCATCTCAACGGCTTTATCATGCACCTTGTTTTGCTGTGCAATGTTGAGTCTGTTGAAGCTGTATTTGGCAAAGACCACATTGCTTGCTGCGCGATGACGGTGACGTGTTGTGATTAACTTAACCACGATAGCTAAAATGATCAAAGTTGCGCCAATGTAAAATACGATCTCCATGTTTCCGCCCCTTTTATCAATCGTCCGTCTTGATTTTTAACAGCATAAAATCAAGGTTGTTTTTTCTAAGCTGCGAGCGCGTTCGGTTGAGTTTTTGCATCTCTTTAATGGGGCCGATACGCACACGGTGCCAGGTGTTGTTATTATCGATGCTGACGGTTTGGATTTTGGACTCAAATCCTTTGAGTGCAAGTTGTGCCTTGAAAGCATCAGCATCGCTGTAGTGCCTGAAGGAGCCCACCTGCAATACATAAGTACCAGGTTTCTTAAGTTTTGGCATTC
>JALSHQ010000071.1 GCA_026982145.1 Gammaproteobacteria bacterium
AGTGGGTAAAACTCATAGGGCGCAAAGGCAAAGGGGAGCAACCCGCCTGCGATCAAAGCCAGCAGGTCACCTTGCCATCTCGCAAACATTGGTGGAGAACCCCTTACTCGTGGGTGGATGAGGCGGCCGCGCTTTCCGCCTGCAAGGTCATCTGTAACAGGTGGATACGACGACTGTCGGCATGCAGCACCTTAAAGTGGAAACGGCCGATCTCACATTTCTCGCCCCGCTTCGGCAGGTGCCCAAAGGTGCGCATCAAGAGGCCACCGATGGTGTC
The DNA here is from genome assembly GCA_026982145.1 of Gammaproteobacteria bacterium. GTDB lineage: Bacteria > Pseudomonadota > Gammaproteobacteria > SZUA-140 > SZUA-140 > SZUA-76. Next base: position 278 of record JALSHQ010000071.1, read on the forward strand.
AAAATCATCATCACTAAATTCGGATGAGAAGTACTCATTGAACTCTTCGACCGGAGTGAGCGCCTTAACGGTGTAACTCACATCGCTGTGCTTCATGATGTAGCTATCTTCTGCCACATCATGCTCGTCGATAATTTCGCCGACAATCTGTTCTAACACATCTTCGATCGTGACCAAACCGTCGATGCCGCCGTACTCATCAACCACAATGGCCATATGGTTGCGGCTAGCGCGAAAATCTTTCAGCAACACATTAAGGCGTTTGCTCTCGGGGATAAATGCGGCGGGGCGCAGCACGTCACGCACATTAAACGGTTGACTACGTTCATCCAACGCATAAGCCAGCAGGTCTTTTGCCAGCAAAATCCCTTCAACCTCATCCTTACCATCACCAATCACGGGGAAACGTGAATGAGCAGACTTAACCACCACCGGTAAAATTTCTTTGAGCGGTGCGTCGCGCTCCACCACGACCATTTGTGAACGTGGGATCATGATGTCACGCACTTGCATCTCTGAGACTTCTAACACCCCTTCGATCATAGTGAGCGCATCGGCATCCAGTAGATGGCGCTGCTGAGACTCACGCAAACTTTCAATAAGTTCTATACGATCCGCCGGCTCCTGCGCAAATGCCTTTTTCAGTTTACCCAAAAAGCCATCTTTGCCCGTCGCCGGCTCGGGCGATCGATCACCGTTCATTGTTGCACCACGCTAGGTTTCATTGTTGCTCCGCCCATCAAATCAGAACTTTTCATTATATTACGCCGTACCAGTCTCTGCATATGGGTCAGCAAACCCTAAGTATGCCATGATTTTTATTTCTAGATCTTCCATTTCGCGCGCCTCTTGATTGTCGATATGGTCATAGCCACGCAGGTGCAACACCCCGTGCACCACTAAGTGTGCCCAGTGGGCGCGCACTGTTTTCCCTTGAGTTTTAGCCTCTTGTGCCACTAACGGGGCGCAGATCACGAGATCTCCAAGCAGTGGTAGCGGCACCTCAGCAGGCGCCTCAAACGGAAATGAGAGCACATTAGTCGCCCCCTGTTTACCCCGGTATTGCTCATTAAGGGAGGCACTTTCATCGCTTTCGACCAGACGAACGGTGAGCTGAGCCACATCCATTTTGCCTTCCAGCGCGGCCGTTACCCACTGCTCCAGCGCTAACTGTGTCGGCAGTTCTGGGTCATGAGGCTTCAGCAGGGCGAGCTGCAGATCAAGCTCCAACGCCAGATCTAAACACGCCGGGGACTCAGGGTCAGCGCTCACGATGCCCGCCACTCTTCTCTTCCTGCGCTTCCTTCGCAGCATAAGCCTGCACGATACGCTGCACCAGCGGATGGCGCACCACATCTTGCGATTCGAAAAAGGTAAAGCTAATGCCGTTAATCTCTTCCAACACCTCAATTACGTGGCGCAGCCCCGATGCGCTGCCACGTGGTAGGTCGACCTGTGTTACGTCGCCGGTCACAACGACGGTCGAGCCAAAACCGATACGCGTCAGAAACATTTTCATCTGTTCGATGGTAGTGTTTTGCGCCTCATCGAGAATAATAAAAGACTCATTCAAAGTACGGCCGCGCATATAGGCGAGTGGCGCAACCTCAATCACATTCTGCTCCATCAGTTTAGCCACACGTTCAAAACCGAGCATCTCATATAACGCATCGTAAAGCGGCCGCAGGTACGGGTCGATTTTCTGCGCCAGATCGCCCGGCAGAAACCCAAGCCGCTCTCCGGCCTCAACAGCCGGGCGCACCAGCAGGATGCGCCGCACCTCTTCACGCTCCAGTGCTTCCACCGCGCAAGCGACGGCGAGATAAGTTTTACCGGTGCCGGCAGGGCCCACGCCAAAATTAATCTCATGGCTCAGAATACGCTGCAGATAGCGCGCCTGATTGATCCCGCGCCCTTTTATGCTCCCTTTTTTAGTCTGAATCTGCACACCCTCAACCACCTGCTGCTCAAGCACTTTGAGCGCCGGCGCGGAGTGCAGCGCCAACTGTACCTGTGATGGGGCAAGCGTTGCGCCATCGGTTTCGGCATAGAGCGTCTTTAGCAGCCTGATCGCCTCAATCACTGCATCAGGATGACCCACCAAGCGAAAGTCATTGCCGCGATTGCTAATTTCAACCCCGAAGTGCGCTTCGAGCTGCCGAATATGGCCGTCAAATTGGCCACAAAGTTCGGCCAAACGCTGGTTGTCAGCAGGCTCTAAAAGCAGCTCGCTGATTTGCTGGTTATCACTCAAAGTAGGGTTCACCTGTTTTTAGGAAAAGGGAATAGGCCACATCAAAAATGGCCAAGTGACCTCTGTGCGCGGTGCTCACTGTGTCGGTCGTTAACGGCCACTACGCAACGTATCGGCTATTATCGGGTTCGGCGGCGGGAAGCAGCTCACCACGCAGCGAATTTGGCAACGCCTCTGTAATCCGCACTTTTACAAAGCGGCCGATCATCGAGCGCTCTGCAGTGAAATTAACCCAGCGATTATTATCTGTCCGGCCTGCTAGTTGTGCGGGGTCTTTTTTTGACACTCGCTCCACGAGCACCCGCTGCTCACTGCCGACCATCGAGGCACTGATCGCTGCTGTCATCTCAACAATGCGCTTTTGCAGTTCAGCCAGACGCTGCTGCTTGACCGCATGCGGCACATCGTCCGGGAAGGCTGCCGCCGGTGTGCCGGGGCGAGCACTATAGATAAAGCTGAAGGAGTGATCAAAACCGATCTCTTCGATCAGCGCCATGGTGGCGCGGTGATCGGCATCCGTTTCACCGGGAAAGCCGATAATAAAATCCGACGACATGCTGATGTCGGGGCGTGCTTCACGCAGACGACGAATCTTGGATTTATATTCCAGCGCGGTATGGCCACGTTTCATTGCACCTAAAATGCGATCGGAGCCGCTCTGTACCGGCAAATGCAAGTGGCTTACCAGCTCCGGCACTTCGCGATACGCCTCAATAAGGCTGTCGCTGAACTCAACCGGGTGTGATGTGGTAAAACGAATGCGATCAATCCCAGCAATCGTGGCCACATAGGTGATCAGCAACGCAAGATCTGCCTCGGTGCCGTCTTCCATCTCATGGCGATAAGCGTTGACGTTTTGCCCCAACAGATTGACCTCTCGCACACCTTGGCTGGCGAGCGATGAAATTTCACTGAGGACATCATCGAAAGGGCGGCTAAATTCTTCGCCTCGCGTGTAGGGCACCACGCAAAAAGTGCAATATTTACTGCACCCTTCCATGATAGAGACAAAGGCACTGGCACCTTCTGCCTTTGGCTCAGGCATGCAATCAAACTTTTCTATTTCGGGAAAGCTAATATCGATAACAGGCTTACGCTGCTGCTTCACTTCATTCAGCATCTCGGGTAAGCGGTGAAATGTCTGCGGGCCAAACACCAGATCGACATAAGGGGCGCGCTCACGAATGGCATCTCCTTCTTGGCTGGCAACACAGCCACCGACACCAATCACAATATTGGGCTGCCGCACTTTCATTTCGCGCCAACGCCCCAGTTGATGGAACACTTTTTCCTGCGCCTTTTCGCGGATCGAGCAGGTGTTGAGTAACAGAATATCGGCATCAGCAGCAGAATCAACCCGCTGCACACCGTGTGACGCCGCCAGCACCTCCGCCATTTTGGCTGAGTCATATTCGTTCATCTGACAACCAAAGGTCTTAATGTATAACTTGTGTCCCATCACCCTGCTATTTTACAACCCTGAATTCACAATAAAGAACCGTGCAACTTACTACTTTTTCAGCGCAATTTCCAGTCGCCGGGATCTCCGCAGTACGCTCGCACCAGTAAAGGGCGCGGCTTTTGCGATACTACGCTGCCATTCTGCTATTTTTTTACTGCGGATCAAGTATGAGGAAAAAGCAAGGGGGGGGTAACGAAACAGACATTCAAATAACATCCAGAGGGTACCCACTAGTGTTTAGTGGTAAAAATTCAACATAGCAAAAATCGTCCTACTGAAAGCTCACCTAAAATGCTTTGATAGAAACAGGCGCAAACAACTAACTGCAAACACTTTCAACCTTAGTTGCTAACAACTTCCATCATCCGCGTTGAGCTGCAGAACGACAATTTTTACCACCGGTAAGCTAACCGCATTAACGGCGTCTTGGACGGTTTTGCTCCTCTTTCACATAGGCGAGCGACTTATCTTCTGGTACCACATCTTCTGACCACTGCTTACTGCTGTCAGTCGACGACTTCAAGTGAACCGCAACCACCGCACCCACAATGCCACCCAGCGTGAAAGCTATCAATATTGTTTCTATCATCATGCCCATCATCTGCGTATCCTCCAATGTTCTGGTTTACATCCTTGCCAAGCCATCCAACATCCTTTGCGAAAATGGCTATTTCGAGTTCCTTCACTATTAATTAGCGGCTCAACATGCCATTTCCTTAATGTTGTAATGAGCATTGATCATGCCAATATCAACGCACTACCCGAAGCATGGTTCCGGTAAAAAGATAAGGGGCTGTATTTGTGATGGAAAATCGAAAAATATAACTGTTAAAGAATGACGATGAGAACCCACGCAAGGTGAGGTGTTACAAAAAAATGGCGGGAAACAGGCTATTCCAGCCATTTTAACGCCACAAGTTGTGGCGCGCGCTGTGAGCTACTCCGCTAATTTGGCCTGCAACCACATCGCTTCCAACGTGGCTAACCCTGCTGCCTCCGGCGCGACGCCCTGAGCAGCACACGCGGCCTCGATATGACCAAAGCGACGTTCAAAGCGCTGGTTTGCCTCGCGTAATGCAGACTCAGGGTCTATCTCTGCATGGCGCGCGAGATTAGTCACCGCCAACAGTAGGTCGCCTACTTCATGCTGCATGCGCTGCTTGCCCTGATTTTGATCCAGCACTTCGCGTACTTCATTTAGCTCCTCTTGAACTTTATCCAACACTGGCTCGATTGCTGGCCAATCAAAACCAACGTAAGCCGCTCGCTTTTGCAGCTTAACTGCACGCGTCAGCGCGGGAAGTGTGATGGCAACCCCGCTGAGCGCGCCACCTTCATCAGCGGCAACACCCTTTTCACGCCGCTCATTTTCTTTGATGCGCTCCCAAGAAGTACG
>JALSHQ010000072.1 GCA_026982145.1 Gammaproteobacteria bacterium
GTGCCGTTGACTCCATCGAGGCGTATTCGTCGCTGATCTGCAAGCTCTCATCCATCACTTTTTTGTAAGTGATGGCGCCGTAGAGTCCTACGCCTATTAACAGTGCGATGGTAAAGATAAAAAGTAAGATCAGCGTTTTTTTAATGCTCATATATCTACTGTTCTTATTGTTGAGAGTGATGGCCAAGCACGCCAATACTATATCGGTCAGATACGGCAGATAGATGAGTAATGAGGGCAGAAAATAGGCTTTGATTTCGGTTAATAACCGGTAAGGGCGTACTCGCACACAGGTTTGGCGTGCTGTTGCGATTAACGCGCTGGCTTAGCGGCGAGCGCGCAGCTGCTTACTACTGCTAATGCCTAGGTTATTCCAGATTGCAAGGGTGGGGGCGGCTTGGTTCATGGTGTAAAAGTGCAGCCCGGCGGCCCCCCCCTTTAGGAGGCGTTCACACAGTGTTGTAACGGCCTCTTCACCAAAGGCGCGAATGGATGCGTCATCACCATAGCTTGCTAGCCGTCGCGCCATCCAGCGAGGGATCTCAACGCCGCATTTGTTAGAGAAGCGTAGCAGCTGGTGGTAATGGGTGACCGGCATAATACCGGGAATGATCGGCTGATCGATGCCCAGCTTTTCGCAATCGTCGATAAAGCGGAAAAATGCCTCCGGGTTGTAAAAGTACTGGGTTAACGCCGCATCGGCACCTAGGTCGAATTTCTGTTTAAGGTTTTGTAGGTCAGCCAGCACGCTTTTGGCTTGCGGATGTGTTTCTGGGTAAGCGGCAACTTCGATGAAAAAATAATCACCGTGTTCGTCTCGAATAAACTTGACCAACTCGCTGGCGTAGCTGAAATCTCCAAAGTCACGGAGTCCCGACGGGGTATCGCCCCTTAACGCTACAATGTGCCGTATGTTCTGTGCCTTGTAGTGAGCGAGCAGCGCTCGGATCTCATCGTAGTGCGAGCCAATAGCTGCGATATGAGGTGCCACATCCACCGCAGTTTCAGCTTTAATGCGCGCTACGCTCGCTAATGTATGATCACGGGTGCCGCCCCCCGCACCGTAGGTGACAGAGAAAAAACAAGGGTTCACCGTTGCTAGCTTGTTACAGGTGCTGAGTAATCTGGCTTCCCCTGCTTGAGTCTGTTCAGGGAAACACTCAAAGCTAAAAGCGAGTGGGTAGATTTTTTGTGAATCCATAGAGCGTTATCTTTCTGTTAGAAAGTGGTTGGCGTATCTGTCCACTTTAAAGCAACTGCCAGTGAGCACAAAGCGATCACCAGCGTGAGTATAACGTTATTATAGCGGGTGCTGAGGGTGCAGGATGAGTGAATACTGTGCCATGGGAGGCAGAAGAGAAGGCTTAAGCCTTCTCATTTTGGGCGCTGCAGAACATTAGCCCGCTTTTAACAAGCTGGCGAGTTCGCTATTACCATTGCCGTGGGCGGTGAGTGCCGAGGGCGAATTTTCAGCAAAGAAGCTAGCGATCTGTTGTGCTAACTCAGACGCTTGCGCTGCATTTTGGATGCGTCCGGTGCTCTGGTTTTCGCTGCTGCTGAGCGCCTGTGCCGCATTGCTGACATTCACTGCATCATCTTGCCGCTTAATGGCCGTTTGTGCGTCAGAAGTGGCCGCATTGCCGCCGCGGCTGGGCTGTTCATTTTGTGAGCTGCCAGCTCTTTTATGATCGGTAAGTATTGGATTATTATTAGTAATTGGCGCGGTCATTTTTTTTCATCTCCATCGAATATCATTTTTTATATTGCAGATGTATAGGCTTGCTAGATATAGGTCTGCAATTCACGTGCCATTTAGAGGGTAACTGTGATGGTGAGAATAGGTCAGCAAATAAGAGGGGCAACATGGAGCAGTACAAAGAGGGTGCGACGGTGATTAGCGGGTTTCCACCCATTGCAGCAGCCAGTGCAGAGGTGCTGATTCTTGGTTCGATGCCGGGAAAGGCTTCGCTCGATGTGTGCCAATATTACGCTCATCCACGTAACGCTTTCTGGCCGATTATCTGTCGCCTTTTCGGCGCGCAGCTGGCCGCTGGGTATGAGGCGCGTTTGGCGCTCATCGAGGCGAACCACATTGCGCTGTGGGATGTCATGCACCGTTGCGAGCGTGAAGGGAGCCTTGATGCAGCGATTAAGCCATCAACGGTAGTGGCTAATGATTTTGTCGGGTTCTTTGCAAACCACCCCTCCATCCGGCACCTGTTTTTTAACGGTGCGCAGGCGGAAGCCTCATTTAAACGCCATGTTGTCCCGCTGTTATCTGCGGAGGGATGGGTGTTTGAGATGCAACGCCTGCCATCAACCAGCCCGGCGCACGCAGCGCTTTCGTTTGAAGAAAAATTGGCGCAGTGGTGCCGCGTACGTGATGTAATGGCCTGATGAAATTTTTTTTACAGGTACTTTTATTAGGCGTGTTGCCATTTAATGTTGGGGCTGATCTGGCTCAGCCGCCGCCGATGGAATGGGGCAGCAGTGTTGAGATTCGGTTATCAGACAGTGAGGCGCAAGCGGTCGGCCAGCGTATCTGGCAAAACGAAGGCGCGGGAAAAATTGAAAATCTAGTGGTCTGGAATAAGGGTGAAGATTTTCCATCGCTCGGCATTGGTCACTTTATCTGGTACCCGGCAGGTGTCGAGGCACCTTTTACCGAAAGCTTTCCAGCACTGCTGGAACTGCTTAAAAAAGATGCCGCGGTTCCCCTCTGGTTGCGTGAGCTAAAAGATGCCCCTTGGGCTAGTCGTGATGCGTTCTATCGCGATATCAACGCGTGGCGTATGCATGAGCTGCGTGAGCTGATGAGAGCGACCATGCCTCAGCAGGTGGCGTTTATAGTGCAGCGCCTGCAAGGAGCGCTGCCGAAGATGCTGGAGACTTTATCAACCGCAACAGCGCGCTCACATGTTGAACAGCAATTTTACCGTGTATCGCAAGCACCTAACGGTGTGTATGCATTGATTGACTATGTAAACTTCAAAGGGGAAGGGATCTCAGAAAGGGAGCGTTACCACGGAGAGGGGTGGGGGCTATTACAGCTTCTGCAAGCGATGCCGGCCGATGCTAATGATACGATGGCAGCGTTTGCGCGTGCCGCAGATGCAGTGCTTACCCGGCGGGTAGCCAATGCCCCGCGTGATGAGTCGCGTTGGCTAGTGGGTTGGCGTAAGCGCATTGCCACTTATCGGGCACGGTAAATTTATCGCATCAATCACGGCATTTGATCCAGTGGCTGATCTTTTCCATCTCTGCCGGAAACTTCACCGGCATGATGTGATCGCAAGGGGTGTCGAGTCGTTCCGCATTGAGAAAAGCGGTTTGCAACTTATGGGCTTGGGTTTTCATGAGCGCTGGCTCTTTTTTACCGACGACATGCAGGGTTGGCAGGTTTAACGGGCGCTCAAACAGTGGCTGGTAACGGCTGTCACCCGGCAGAAAACCGCCGCATAATATTGCCCAGTTAAAGCGGAAGTTCCGCTCCTGAGACTGTTGCCTGAGTGCAGCAAGTATTGCCGTCATGGCTGCACCTTGGCTCCAGCCGATGACACCATCGATAGTGCCGTGTTGCGCAAAGTACTCTGTTAGGTAAGCGAGCGTTTCTTCAATTTGACGATAGCGTGGCGGTTGCGTTTCATCAGCGCGGTACCAGCACCAGTTTTTCCCTTTGCCGATGCGCGTTTCGGGCAGGGGAATATTGAAGCGTGCAATCATGGCGCGCACCTCTTCAGCGGGGCATGCGATCGGCCCTTGAGGGTATAGAAGCTGATAGTCGTCGCCGAGTTGGTGTTGGATTTGATCAAGCCATGACTGTAGCCACGCGCTCGTCATTGCGTAACCGTGCAGGCAGATGATCTTTTTCATCTGAGAGCCATAACTCCTGTTTATGGGAGGATCGATTTTCCGTAGGCTTCGACCTCATCCAGTATTGCCCAGTCGTTACCGCTACGCTCGGGGTCACTGCGTAGCTGTTTGAGTGCTTCAAAAAAGTCGTCGCTGGTTAGTTTTCCTTTTTCGGGGCGGGAGAGGCGGTCAATCCGAAATTCATTCCAGCGGGCAGTTTCATCACTGTTGAGTGACTCGGGGTAGTTGCGTGCACGATAGCGGAAGAGCATTTCATCCAGCCGGTTGTCATCAAAGCTGGCGGTGTAGTGCCCGAGCTCCTCCGGGGGTAATGTCTGGATCTTATCCATCTGTGCGCGATCACTTTGACTGAAGAACGGCCCGCCGTAGAGCATCTGATCCGGGTCGGTGCGCTTCTCAAACTGGGCACCACTAAATACCGTCTGTAATTTTTTAGTCAATGGCGGGTGCGATTTGATGATGTCTAGATTTGCACGGCAGCGATTCAAATCAACCTTGTATTTTTTGGCTGCATGGCCAGTGAGCGTGCCGAGTGGTGCAATGATTGGGCACTTGTTGGCATGTACCGTTTTAAGGGGCAAGCGCTCAACCCCTTCTGGCAGTTCAGCGGTGGGGGTGAAGACCCGCTGATGAATATCTTCTTTACTGAGCTTGTAGAGTATGGAGGGATCTTGGCTGAGATCAAAAACGATCACGCCATTTTTATTGGTGGGGTGCGCGGCCACTGGCACCACCACGGCAAGGTTGCCCTGCTCGACGGGGTACATGCCAGAGACATGCAGCACCGGTTTTTGCTGGCGCACATCGAGTAATTTAAGGATTTTATTTTTTTTGCGATTTTCGATGGCGTAGTCAAAAACCTTCGGTTGCTGCGCTTTAATTAAGCGGGCAACGGCTATCGTTGCGTAAACATCAGAGAGAGCATCATGCGCTGATTCATGGCTAATGCCATTAGCCACCGTGAGATCTTCAAGGCGCACACTGGGGCGACCTTCATCATTTGTTGGCCACTCGATCCCTTCGGGGCGCAGTGCGCGGGTCATGCGTACGACATCGAGTAGGTCCCAACGTGAGCAGCCGTTTTTCCACTCACGCGCATAAGGGTCTTGCAGGTTTCGGTAGAGGCTATAACGGGTGAATTCATCATCGAAACGTAGATTGTTATAACCGAGCACGCAGGTGTTGGGTTGTGAAAATTCGGCATTGATGCGGCGAATGAACTCCGCTTCGGGCAGCCCTTCTTCCAGCGCCTTTTGTGGTGTGATGCCGGTGATGAGGCACGAGGTGGGGTTGGGCAGAAAATCGTTGGCCGGTTTGCAGTAGAGCATCAACGGTTCGCCGATGATGTTCAGATCCATATCAGTACGGATGCCTCCAAATTGAGCGAGGCGATCAAACATCGGGTTGAGACCGAAGGATTCGTAGTCGTACCAGTAAAGGGTGTTATCGCTCATGGCAGGCCGGTGTCGGTTGTTAGCAGTGGCCTGACTGTAACATAAAA
>JALSHQ010000073.1 GCA_026982145.1 Gammaproteobacteria bacterium
GCTCTGGAACATCAAAAATCTCGACTGGGATCCCTCTTTAATCACACTGTTTGAGCTTCCCGATAATCCGCTGCCATCCTGCGTCCCCAATCAACACCCTTTTGGCACGATCACCATCGCCGGCCACACGATACCGATAGCTGTTGCGATAGGCGACCAGTCTGCGTCACTATTTGCATGGCAGCAATTACAGCACGATGCGCTCTACATTAATATCGGCACTGGCGCCTTTATTCAACGCGTCACTGATAGTGATTGTGTGATCACCCCTCATCTCTTAACGAGCTTACTGCTGCAGAAAAATAACAAGCCCTACTATGCGTTAGAAGGGACTGTAAATGGTGCAGGCAGCGCCCTAAGCTGGATTGAACAGCAGTTAAAGCCTAAAAACCTCTACCAACAACTGCCACAATGGCTGGATGAAAATGACAATAAAATGCTGTTTCTTAACGGCATCGCCGGGCTTGGATCGCCTTATTGGCAGCCCGATTTCAATTCGCGGTTTTTAGGTGAGGGGGATGATCAACAGAAAATCGTCGCCGTCATCGAGAGCATCGCTTTTCTTTTACAATGCAACATCGAACAACTCCAAATAGAGCGCCCCGGCGCTACAAAAATATTGATCAGCGGCGGACTCGCACAACTTAATGGCCTCTGCCAGCGCATTGCGGATCTCAGTGGGCTGATGGTTCACCGCATGGCGGAATGTGAAGCGACGGCCAGTGGCCTAGCGTGGCTGCTGAGAGAAGCACAAGCGGAATCAATGGCCAGCAGCAACCATTGGAAAAAGCATGAGGTCGAGCTCATCTCGCCACAACGTAATGAGAAACTCACCGCGCGTTATCGACGCTGGCAACTAGCGATGGCACAAGCACTCAACTAGTGCTATACCATCCATGATAAATTCACCCATACTCATCGGTTCAAAGACAGTTCAAAATTAACCATGAAAATCCCCGCACTCATCGCACATCGTGGACACGCTGCTCGCTACCCTGAAAACAGCTTGCTCGCCATCGAATCGGCACTGAAAGCGGGGGCCTGCTATGTTGAGGTGGATATCCAGCTCACTGCCGATGGCGTTCCCGTGCTGTTTCACGATGATGATATGCAACGCATTACGGGACACAAGCAACAGATCACACAACTCAACGCGGCGCAACTTCGTCACTATTACGCATCAGAAAAAAAACGTTTTGGAGATCAGTTTAATAACACCCCCATTCCAACACTTGAAGCACTGCTCACACTTCTGCGTGGCTGGCCTAACCGTTACGCTTTTATCGAGATCAAAGAAGAGAGCACAAAAATCTTTGGCACTGAATTTGTCGTTAAAAAAATCATGGCACAGCTCACACCTCTGGGGGCACAATGCATTCCCATCTCATATGACATTGCTGCCCTTGAAACAGCGCGAAGATTGGGTGCAAAGCAGATCGGCTGGGTGGCTGCCCGGTGGGATGAGGCGTCGCGTAAAACTGCGCACCGGTTATCACCCGATTACCTCTTTACAAACTACACGCGACTACCCAAGGATCAGAGAGAAATTTGGCGTGGTTCATGGCAGTGGGCACTCTATGAGGTGACCGACCCTGAACTGGCACTCACCTTGGCTGGCAAAGGCATTGATATGATCGAAACAATGGAGATTGCAGCGATGTTATCTGACCCGGTGCTTAATAAAAAATCTTGCCAAGGGGGATAGCTATGGCGAGCAATCTTTATGATGTCATGATCATCGGCGGTGGTATTCATGGTGTCGGGGTCGCGCAAGCGGCAGCGGCTGCCGGGCACTCTGTGCTGCTGCTAGAAAAATCCACGCTGGCCAGCGGCACGTCGAGCCGCTCCAGCAAGTTGATTCACGGTGGACTGCGCTACCTTGAGGGGATGCAACTCTCGCTGGTTCACGAATGTTTGCGCGAACGTGCGCTACTGTTGAAAAACGCGCCTTCGCTGGTCAAGCTGCTGCCATTTCATATCCCGATTTATAAAGACACCAGCCGTCGCCCCGGGTTAATTCGCAGCGGCCTGTCACTCTATTCGATACTGGGCGGGCTGAATCATGCTAGCCGCTTTCGCTCACTGAGTCGAAGCAAATGGCATCAGCTAGACGGCCTCGACACCCTTGAGCTAGAAGCTGTCTTCCGATACTACGATGCGCAGACTGATGATGCCGCACTCACACGCGCTGTCATGCACTCCGCCCAATCACTCGGGGCAACGCTTGAGACGGGGGCACAATTCATTGCCGCTCAACTCAACAGTGAAGGGGTCTCGATACAATATCAAAAAGGGCAACAAACCATCAGTTGCAACGCGCGCACGCTGGTTAACGCTGCCGGGCCATGGGTCAACCAAGTGCTGGAAAAAATCACTCCAGAGCAACATCCACACCCGATTGACCTTATTCAGGGTGCACACATCATCATCGAAGGGCAACTCACCCAAGGGATCTATTATATGGAAGCGCCCAGCGATCAGCGTGCGGTTTTCGCAATGCCGTGGCAAGGTAAAACACTTGTCGGCACAACCGAGACACGCTACGACCCTGCCATGAATCCAGGTAAGGTTGCCCCATTAGCAAGTGAGATTAACTACCTGCTAGAGACGGTCGCGCACTATTTTCCCGCCTATCGCAACCTCCCAGCAACCGAGATCTGTAGCGCCTTTGCCGGACTGCGCGTGCTGCCCGGCACTAGCAACCATGATGGTGCCGCTTTCTCACGCCCCCGCGAGACAGTACTGCAGAGTGACCATGACAGCGCTATTCGCCTGCTCACCATTTATGGCGGCAAGCTAACCGCCTATCGTGCGACTGCTGAAAAGTGCCTTAAGCGGCTCCGGCCCAGCCTTCCTACTCAAACCCCTGTCGCTGACACCCGAAAACTCACCTTACAAGACCCGCTTAAGCAGTAGCACCGTCAAAAAAAGAAACCTAGAAGATACATCTAATCAATACCTACAGCACACCACCTCCGCACTGTTTTTCAGTTAAGATAGTCATGCTCAGCAGAAAAAAACAGTCCCATAAAAACAAAATAAAAACATTCGAATAATAGAATGAGTAGAGATCAAAATCCCGCTAATCGCACGCCTCGTATCTCGTTACTAAAGATGCTAATGCTGCTCGTGCTAATCACGCTCAACGGCTGCGCTATTTTCAATCAACCATTAGCGCCCGACCCACCTGTGCTGGCCACCAAAGTGGCGATACCGGAGGCACCCAAACGACCTGTGCCAGCACCACTGCCAACGCCCGCCATTATTATCGATGAAATCGCACCGCTTGATACCGCCATCATCATCAGCCGCGACATCAAAAATCACCATGTTATTCACCATAAAATAGAGGCTCTCATTAAAGCGGAAAATGGCCATACTGAACCCTTTTACCTCTACCAGAGCAATGCTACCGAGATCATCCAACAGATTAAAGCCTCTAAACATAAGCAGGTTGTGGCGATCGGGCTGGCGGCTGCAAAAGCGGCCTCACAGCTTCAACAGATGCCCGTGGTATTTTGCCAAGTTTATAACTACCAAGATCATCATCTCATCACAGACTACATTAAAGGGGTTAGCCTGATTCCCGCGATTGACCGACAGTTCGAGGCGTGGAAGATGATCCTTCCAGAGTTAAAACAGGTTGGGTTTATTACCGGCAATGGCAAAACTGCATTCACCAAGCAGGCAACAGAACGTGCTGCCGCATATGGCGTTACACTGGTGAGTCGCGTGGTTAACAATGATAAAGAGATGTGGCGGGAATTTCGACGCCTAACAGCTCAGGTCGATGGGTTTTGGTTGCTGCCTGACAACCGCATTCTTAGCAAACGCACCCTGCGCAGCATGATGAGTTATAGCGCAAAACATGCCATGCCACTCTTCACAACTAACGGGCTACTGCTACGAGCGGGGGCTGCCATTTCTGCGACGCAGTATAGTGATGACGTCGCTCACCAGGTTGTCAAACGACTACATGCGACGGCTCCTGATAACACCATTCCCGGGGCTGATGTAGCACCACTTGAGCAAGCTCGTATTTTCATTAACACTCAAACGGTTAAACGCTTCAACCTTTTGACGCCTGAAAACAGCCCTACCATCAGCTTTGAGTGGTGGCCATCGACTCAAGTTAACGCGACGCTGGTGCAATAGTAAAATGATCTACGAACAGACAGGTGATAACAGCGGAACAACTTTGCCAACCCATCACCTTCTAAAGCCGCCATCTGCACAGGATAAATGCACTACAGGAAACAGAGTGAAAGTTAAAACTAAAAAACGCAGTTTGGTCGGTGATATTTTACTCATTCATGTGGTCTATGCGGTTATCGTCTATTTAGCCGCCGCCTCTTCACTATGGTTGATGACAGGTTGGATTGTCGATAATAACCTAGAAAAATGGGGTGCTCGCTGGACGCAAGAACTCAACGAACTCGGCACTCCACTCTATGATGGTGACTCAAAACCTGACCGTTTTATTCATATCGAAGACTATATCGAAAAATTCCCTGAAATTGCTTATGTTAGCTACTACAAGCGCGATGGCACCCTGTTTTACAGAGAAGCAAAAGCAGGGGCGGATCTCAGCCCGCTGAATATTCGCCTGAGCGCCCAACAGGTGGCTCGACTGGAGAGCACTCTCGCCACACAAAAACCTCGCATCATTGAGCAGCAGGAAAACGGCTCTCCTTATGTCAAAACATATACCCCTATTTGGATTGAATCCATTCCTGACGACGGCCTATTAGACTTTAATCTCGCTGATGCCGCGGCTGATGAGATCACACTCGTCGGCTTTGTTGAGCTTGGCCTAGATTTCACCCCATATGAAAAACAGCTTATAAATAACCTTATCCTTGGCAGTATTGTTATCCTGCTGATTTTTTTGATCATACTGATGATCAGTAAAAACATTATCAAACGCGCGCTCAAACCGCTGGCTCAATTAAATGAACCACTTAAATGTCTCGCTGAGGGCAATACAGATATCGAAGTCCCCCCCTCAAAGCACCATGAAATCAACAATATCAGCCAAGCACTGAATACCACTATCAATGCCTTGCGTGAGCGCGATGCAACCCTGCTCCGCCTTGCCAATCATGACTCCCTCACTGGGCTCTATAACCGAAATTTTTTCTCCGAAAAACTTGAGCAGATCGCTGCGACCAATAGCACTAGCGCACTGCTTTTTATTGACCTTGATAACTTCAAATACATCAACGATACGCTCGGGCATGAGGCAGGGGACCGCATGTTAGTACAGGCCGCGCGCTGGTTCAGGCATCGCCTTAGAGAGCGCGACACACTCTGCCGTTTCGGTGGTGATGAGTTCACTATTCTG
>JALSHQ010000074.1 GCA_026982145.1 Gammaproteobacteria bacterium
CCCAATCGCCATCACTTCACCCACTGATTTCATCTGCGTGGTCAGGCGTGAGTTAGCCTTGGGGAATTTTTCAAAGGTAAAGCGCGGTACTTTGGTCACAATGTAATCAATCGTCGGCTCAAACGAAGCTGGGGTCGCACCTCCGGTAATCTCATTACTCAGCTCGTCGAGCGTGTAACCCACCGCAAGCTTTGCAGCGATGCGAGCAATCGGAAAACCGGTCGCTTTTGAAGCCAGCGCAGAGGAGCGTGAGACACGTGGATTCATTTCAATAATAATCAGGCGACCATCTTGAGGGTTAAGGCCAAACTGCACATTAGACCCTCCGGTCTCAACACCGATTTTTCGCAATACAGCAAGCGATGCATCACGCAGCACTTGGTACTCTTTATCGGTCAGCGTAAGCGCGGGGGCAACAGTGATTGAATCACCGGTGTGCACCCCCATCGGATCAAAGTTTTCGATCGAGCAGACAATAATGCAGTTATCGTTACGATCACGCACCACTTCCATCTCATACTCTTTCCACCCCAGCAATGACTCTTCAATCAGCAGTTCATTGGTGGGCGAGAGGTCGAGTCCACGTTCACAAATTTCAACAAACTCTTCGCGGTTGTAAGCGATGCCACCACCACTCCCCGCGAGGGTAAATGATGGCCTAATGACCGTTGGGAAACCCACTTTCTTCTGAACCTGAAACGCCTCTTCCATACTATGAGCAATGCTCGAGCGCGGTGATTCAAGCCCAATGTCATCCATCGCTTTGCGGAAGCGGTCGCGGTCTTCGGCCATATCGATCGCATCTATTGAAGCGCCGATCATCTGTACCCCAAACTTTTCCAGCACCCCCTCACGTGCGAGGTCAAGCGCGCAATTCAACGCGGTCTGTCCGCCCATTGTCGGCAGTAGTGCATCGGGGCGCTCTTTTTCAATAATGTTGGCGACGGTCTGCCAGTAAACGGGGTCAACATAGGTGGCATCCGCCATCCCTGGATCCGTCATGATCGTGGCCGGGTTAGAGTTCACTAACACCACACGGAAGCCCTCTTCACGAAGCGCTTTACACGCCTGCGCACCAGAGTAGTCAAACTCGCACGCTTGGCCGATGATAATCGGGCCGGCGCCAATCACTAGAACACTTTTAATATCGGTACGTTTTGGCATGTTTTATTTCTATATAAAGTCGCAGTAAAAGCTTATCTCATCACACATCAGCGGTTTGTGCAGTGCTGCTTCATTAGGTCGATAAAGTGGTCAAACAGAAAGGCGGCATCGTGTGGGCCGGGGCTCGCTTCCGGATGCCCTTGAAAACTAAAAGCAGGCTTCTCTGTATGGTGTATCCCTTGCAGTGATTGATCAAAGAGCGAGCGATGTGTTGCACGTAGCGTGGTCGGCAGGCTTGCTTCGGCAACCGCAAAGCCATGATTTTGGCTGGTGATCATGACAGCCTTGCTCTCAAGATCTTGCACGGGGTGATTGGCACCGTGGTGGCCAAATTTCATCTTCTCAGTTTCAGCACCGCACGCAAGTGCCAATAGTTGATGACCGAGGCAGATGCCAAACATCGGCAGCTCGGTAGTATCTAGGATCTCCCTAATCGCATTGATGGCATATTCACACGGCGCAGGATCACCCGGCCCATTAGAGAGAAAAACTCCATCGGGCTGTAGCGCAAGCACTTCGCTTGCGGGGGTTTGTGCGGGAACAACCGTCACATTGCACCCTCGCTCAACCAGTATGCGCA
Source organism: Gammaproteobacteria bacterium (assembly GCA_026982145.1). Classification (GTDB taxonomy): domain Bacteria; phylum Pseudomonadota; class Gammaproteobacteria; order SZUA-140; family SZUA-140; genus SZUA-76. The sequence continues at coordinate 1,745 of JALSHQ010000074.1, forward strand.
AAATATTTCGCTTTACGCCGAAATCATAGGCCACCACATTAAAGCGATGACCATCGGCTGCATGCTGTATGGGTGCTGTTGACCAGCGCCCAACGCCCTGCGCCCACTGATATTGTTGATCGGTGGTGACTTCCTTCGCTAAGTCCATCCCCTTTAAGCCGGGGAAGTTTTTTGCTGCGGCAATGGAGGCCACTTCATCAATTTTGTCGCCGGTGGTGATACAACCATTTTGCGCCCCTTTATCGCGCAAAATTCGTGTCAGGCGACGGGTGTCAATATCGGCGATACCGATCACATTTTTACGTTTAAGATAGCTGCCCAACGACGTTTCTGCTCGCCAGTTGCTATGGGTGAGTGGCAGGTCTCGGATCACCAGCCCACTCGCAGCGACTCTTCCGGATTCTTCATCGTCTGCATTCACCCCAACGTTCCCAATATGCGGCTGGGTCAGAGTGATGATCTGTCTTGAGTAAGAGGGGTCTGTCAGGATCTCTTGGTAGCCGGTGATCGAGGTGTTAAAGACCACTTCGCCCGTTGTCTCACCTTCTGCGCCAATGGCGACACCCCAGAATAAACTTCCATCTTCTAGGGCTAATAAGGCAGGTTGCGACACATTCTTCTCCGGCAGATAGACAAAACGGGAAGAGCTGTTCGCTCATCCCGCAGATAATAATTCAGTACATTTAGTTTGCTGTCTAGCCAGCCAAGATAGCGCTGTTCAGACGACAGAATTCTACCCTATCCAGCCCCTTTATGAAATGGGAAAATAAGCGGGGTTTTCAGGCTATTTCAATCCGAGCACGTCTTGCATATCGTATAGGCCATTTTTACAATTTTTTAACCAGAGTGCCGCACGGATGGCACCACTAGCAAAGGTCATCCGACTGGAAGCTTTATGGGTGATTTCTACCCGTTCGCCCAGTGCGGCGAAAAGCACGGTGTGATCCCCCACGATATCCCCGGCGCGAATGGTCTCGAAACCGATGGTTTTGCGTTCACGCTCACCCGTCTGCCCTTCACGGCCATAAATGGCACACTCGCTCAAGTCTCGCCCCAATGTATCGGCAATCACCTCACCCATACGCAAGGCGGTACCAGATGGGGCGTCGACCTTGTAGCGATGATGTGCTTCAATCACCTCGATATCGACATCATCCCCCATCACGCTTGCTGCCATCTCCAATAATTTAAAACAGAGGTTCACACCCACACTCATATTCGGCGCAAAGATGATGGGGATCTCTTTAGCGGCGTCGTAAATCGCCTGTTTTTCTGCTTCAGAGAAGCCCGTTGTACCAATCACTATCGCCTTACCCGCCTTGCGGCATATGGCAAGATTAGCCATCGTCACATCCGGCCGAGTAAAATCAATTAACAGATCGAAGTGTTCACTCACCGCGTCGACACTGCTATTAATCCGAATATCTGAACGACCCAAGCCGGCCACTTCAAGCGCATCGGCCCCCAGCAACGAACTCTCAGGGTGTTCAATGGCGGCACTAAACTGAACTTCGCTGGCGCGCTGTTGGCATGCCTCAATCAGGCAACGCCCCATCCGCCCCGCCGCGCCTGTAATTCCAATTCGAATCATGAGCTGCTCTCCAAAACAGTACCCGCCTAAATCTTCAGATCTTCAAAAAATTTCTTTACCCCACCAAACCAAGAATGAGATTTGGGGCTATGTTTACTACCGGCATCGGTTAGTGTAGCTTCGAAACTTTCCAATATTTCTTTCTGCTGCGCACTCAAACTAACAGGCGTCTCTACGATCACTTTACAGAGTAGGTCGCCCACTGCACCGCCATGTACAGATTTAACCCCCTTTTCACGTAGGCGGAAAACACGGCCGGTTTGTGTCTCTGGTGGAATTTTTAATTTCACACGCCCTGAAAGCGTGGGTACGTCAAGCTCGCCCCCGAGTGCTGCAGCCACAAAACTGATCGGCATTTCACAATAGAGATTGCTACCGTCACGCGAAAAAATTGAATGAGCGCGCACCCGCACTTGCACATAAAGGTCACCGGCTGGGCCACCATTTTCACCCGCCTCCCCTTCACCTGCTAGACGAATTCGATCCCCACTATCTACACCCGCTGGAATCTTCACCGAAAGTGTTTTCTGCTCCCGCTTAAGCCCCTCTCCGTGGCAATCGCCACACGGCGATGAGATTATTTTTCCTTTTCCTTTACATTTCGGGCACGCCTGCTGAATCGAAAAGAAACCCTGCTGCATGCGCACCTGACCCTGCCCATTGCAGGTGCCACAAACTTTTGGAGTGCTCCCTTTCTTCGCACCGCTCCCTTTGCAAGTGCCACATTGAATCTTAGTGGGCAAGCGTACTTTTACGGTGGTGCCTTGCACCGCATCTTCAAGTGTCAGGTCGAGGTCATAGCGTAGGTCAGCACCGCGATAAGCCTGATTCTGGCCGCCTCCGGCACCTCGCGCACCGCCAAAAATATCGCCAAAGACATCATCAAAAATATCGCTGAAATTACCACTGCCTGCTTGGCCCCCGCCACCACCAAAACCACCAGCGGCGGGGTCAACACCCGCATGTCCAAACTGGTCATAAGCGGCACGTTTTTGCGCGTCGGCAAGTATTTCGTAAGCCTCTTTGATCTCTTTAAACTTCTCTTCTGCGCCCTTATCATCCGGATTGCGGTCAGGATGATGCTTCATTGCCTGACGTCTATAAGCCTTTTTCAACTCGGCATCTGAGGCATTTTTAGCTACCCCAAGCACTTCGTAGTAATCCCTTTTCGCCATATTTTTACCTAAATCTCTACATTCTGAATAAATACTTTCAACACACTAAACGTAAAGACGCGGGGTTTATGCCCCGCGTCTTTAACCATCTTTTAGTCTTGTGAGCCCATCATACAGCACCCCACTCACCTTGAGTGTAGTTTGACACAGTATAAAATGAGCTGCATATCATCACTTAAAGATTACTTCTTTTTGTCGTCTTTAACTTCTTCAAACTCAGCATCCACAACATTTTCGTTGTTTGTGCCTTCACTGCTACTGCTCGAACTGTTTTCTTGAGCCGCTTCAGCCGCGCCTTCAGCACTCCCTTTATCAGCATAGGCTTTTTCTGCAATCTTTGCTGAAGCCTCGGTGAGTGCCTTGGTCTTCTCTTCTATCTGCTCAAGGTCATCCCCCTGCATTGCACTCTTAAGCGCTTCAACAGCCGCTTCGATCTTAGCCTTTTCATCTGCATCAACCTGCTCGCCGAGGTCTTCGACAGACTTATTCACCGCATGGATCATGTTATCGCCTTGATTACGTGCGGCCACTAGCTCATGGAACTTACGATCTTCATCTGCATGCAGTTCAGCATCCTTGACCATTTTATCGACTTCGTCATCCGATAACCCGCTGGATGCCTTGATCACAATCGACTGCTCTTTACCCGTGGCCTTATCTTTAGCTGAAACATTCAAAATGCCGTTGGCATCAATATCAAAGTTCACTTCGATCTGTGGCACACCACGCTGTGCTGGCGGAATATCACTCAAGTCAAATCGACCCAATGATTTATTCGCTGTCGCCACTTCACGTTCACCCTGCAAAACATGCACCGTCACCGCTGTC